>JBDUBS010000347.1:0-15832 GCA_040003875.1 Acidimicrobiia bacterium
CGACCGGAACCTCCTACTGCCCCGGCTGGAAGATCGCTCGGTCCATTGCGGATCGCTGAGCGAATCGCAGTGAGTCCGCTCCCGGGCCCGCGAACATGCCGCTGCGGCCACTCGACCCCACGCGCCCGCCGTTCCCTCGCCACATTGGGTGCGGTGGTGCTGATCACTGCGTGCGGTTCGTCGAAGGCGGCGCCGTCTCCGGTACCGCGACCGACTCGGCCGGCGACGACGTCGTCCTCGACCAGGCCGTCGTCCTCGACCACGACATTGAACTCGACCACGACGACGACGCCCCCGGTACAGGTCCCGGGCCCGGTCAAGATCGGTTCGGTGTGCTCGGTTCCCGGTGGAATCAGTACGACTGCCGCGGGGGGCCGCGCGTCGTGCTCCGACCGGAAGTCCTACGACGCCAAACCATTTGCCGACGCCCGATTCCGGTGGGTCGCCTTCGGTTGACCGTAGGCGGTTCGCACGCACCAGCGGCACATCCCGATGGTTTGCAGATGGTTGACCGCGACCGGAACATGCCTTGACCCGCTGCTCCGTAGCGTCCTCGTCAGCAGCGGATCGCGGCGTTCTCGTCGCCCAGGAGGTCGCATGGACCGGCATTCGAACCCAGACTCCATCACTCGGACCGTCGGTGATCACGATCGTCTGACTGCCGAGCGGGTCGCGCGGTGGGGCCGCAACTCGGTGAGCCCGTTCCTGGTCGAACCGCCCAACGTGCTGATCCGCGCCGGCGAGGGCGCAACGGGATGCCGCCTCGTGCGGAACTGGGCGGTATTCGCCACCGACATCGCCGCGCCACCCGGCTGCGAGGGCGAGGCGCTCGATCAGTTGCTCGTGCAGGTCGCCGAGTTCGGCAAGCGTCCGATCTTCGTGGCCGTCGCCGACCCCGCGCCGTACCGCGACCGCGGGATGCATTCGGTGCCGATCGCCGACGATCCCCGCCTGGAACTCGCCTCGTTCTCACTCGCGGGCAAACGCATGTCGAACCTTCGCCACAGCGTGAGTTCGGCCCGCCGCGTTGGCTTGCGCGTGGTGCCGTACGACCTCTCCGTCGAGGCGGGGGTCGAACACGCGTCGTCGGAGTGGCTCGCGACGAAGCGGGGGGGTGAGCTCGGGTTCACGCTCGGCGCGTTCGATGCGGAGATGCTGGCCCGAGTCGACTGCCGAGTCGCGCTGGACCGGGCCGGTCGAGTCGTTGCTTTCGTCACCTGGCGGCCGTTCGACGACGGCCGCGGGCGCGTGCTGGACATGATGCGGCGCGTGACGGATGCTCCCAATCCCGCCATCGATCTCCTCGTGGCCGAAGGACTGTCCGAGTTCGCCGCCACGGGAGTCGAGGTGGCAAGCCTCGGATCGGTACCCCGGTCCCACGGTCGACTCGGAGAACGGGTCTATCCCGCGTCATCGCTCCGTCGCTACAAAGAGAAGTTCGCGCCCACGTGGCTCCCGCTCGAGCTCGTCACCCCTTCCCGCGCTGCGTTGCCCGGCGCGCTGCGTGCGGTGGCCGCTGCCTTCTGTCCCGATGGACTCACCAGTGCGCTGCGCCGCAATCGTTAGCTCGGCACGCGCCGCCCTTGCCGACGTCCGGGCGCGCAGCAATCACGTCCCGGTGGTGACCGTGACCGTCATTGCCGCGGTGCTCGGCACTGCATCCACCTACGGCGTCTTCGGTCACGAACTGCAGCTCGACGTCGCGTTCCGGTACGCCTTCAGTGGCCGGGTGCTGACGATGGGCCACTGGTCGACATTGCTGACGAGCCAGCTCCTCACGCGCGATGTGTTCATGGCGATCTCGATCGCACTTTCGCTCGCACTCATGCTGGGGGTCTACGAAGCGGTCGCAGGAAGTCTCCGGACGCTGGTCGTCACCGCGGTCTCAGCCGTTGCGGGTCCGCTCCTCGTTGCCGGAGGGCTCGGCATCGGCTCGGTGCTCGGCAACGACTTCGCAGGTCGGACCCTGTCGACACTCGACTACGGCGCGTCGGCAATCACCGCCGGTGCGGGCGGAGCCCTGGTCTCGGTCCTCGGGATGCGCCGACTCCGCTGGTTCGCGTGCTTCTGGGTCGGGTTCGGACTCCTCGTCCACCACCAACTCGCCGACTGGGAGCACCTCGGCAGCTTCGCAACCGGGTACGGGGTCGGCCACCTGCTCGGTGCGCCACCCCTCGTGGGGCGCGTCCAACGTGCCTTCACCAGTGTCACGGCGCGCCCGTTCGAGCCCCGCTGGATCGTGATCCCCTTACTGGTCCTGGCGACGATCGGAGGCGGCTTCCTCGGTAACACCATCGTGCCGAAGCGCACGCGGACGTTGGCAACACGTGGGTACGTGCCGGTACGCGTGCGGCACCTCACCGCCGTCCGCATGCGCAGCGCCCTCGTCGGTGCCTCCCCGGCCGTCATACGCGCGGTCACGTTCCCGTCGCCGGCACTGGGCGGGAGCCACTCGGCCCTGATGGTCCTCCCGCCTGGATACGACAACTCGAAGGCGCGTTATCCCGTCGTAGAGATGTTGCACGGTCGGCCGGGATCCCCGAACGACATCATCACCGGGCTGGACCCGGTCGGCTTGGAGGAACTGCCGGGGCTGCCGCCGTTCATCGCAGTGGTTCCCGACGGTCACGGCCCGGTCGTCTTCAACGGCGAGTTCGCCGACACCTCGAGGCAGCGGCTGGGAACGGCCCTCTCCGCCGACCTGCGTCGGTGGGTCGACCGGCACTACCGGACCTCCGGCCGCTGGTCGGTCACCGGCCTGTCCAGCGGTGGGTACGGCGCGGCGTACCTCGGTTCGCTCCTCCCGAGCCGGTACGACAGCGTCTGTGCGCTCAGCGGCAACTTCACCCCCGAAGGAACCGCGTTCCGCGGCGAGAACCAAGCGTCACTCGACGCCGCGACCCCGCTCCTCCACGTCCGACCCGATGGACCGCGCACTCTCTTGATCGCGGGAAGTCACGACGGCGCCAGTGTGCGCGAGGCGGAGGTCTACGCCCGCGCCCTCGCGGGCGCCGGGCAGCCCCACGAACTGGCGATCGTCCCAGGAGGTCATTCCTGGGAGATGTGGCAACGCGAGTTCCCACGGTGCCTGCGGTTCATGCTCACCGGAGCCGACCGGTGACACGGGCGCTCGTCGCCGCCGCCGTCGCCGCAGCATTGGGCGCGGTGGGCTTCGGCGTGTTGTCTCCGACGGAGGCCTCCCCCGCCAGCCCGTCACTGTCGGTGCCAACGCGGGTCGCCTCCCGACCCGCAGTCCGGTTCAGGTACGAACCGGTCACAGCAACCACGTTCGACGCGGTCCGCCCGCTCGATACCGTGATCGTCGGACCGCAACCCACTGTCGACGGGGACCGCAGGGCAGTGGCTGCCGTGCACGCTCGGGGCGGGCGAGCGTTCCGATACGTGCAGTTCTATTGGGCACCGACGGACCGCACCTACCAGACCGTCGCGATCCGCCGGCATCCTGATTGGGCGTTCTGCGACGCATCCGGCGCGTTGACGGATGCACACGTTCACACCGGTGCTCCGTGGGTGTACCTCGACCTCAACGAACGGGCCGCGCGTAACGCCTACGTACGATTCCTCCGGGCGTTGCACGCGATCGGCTACGACGGCGTGTTCGTCGATATGGGTGGCCACGCGATCCTCGGTCCGACATCCACCGCGATCTCTGCCTGCACTGCGAATCCGGTCGTCCGGGGCCGAACGTTCGGCGCGGCATACATCGCGATGCTCGGTCAGGCGCGAGACGTCGGGCTCCAGGTGTTCCTCAACGGCGGGATCCTCACCGCGCTCGATCGGGTGCCGGCAGTCTGGAATATCGGTCTGGCCGGAGTGCTCGACGAGCGCGCCGCTTGGCGCGGGCCGCGCGCACTCGCCGCCGACCGAGCCGTGGCAACTGCACGCGTGGTACCGGTCGCGGTGCTGGTACGACCCAATCGGCACGCGGCAGATCAGGTGGCCGCAGTCGCCGCTGCGGGGCTCGCCCCGGTGTACGGCGTGCGCGCCGCCGACGAAGCCGCCCTCACCCTCGTCCGCACGTGATGAGGGTCGCGTCACCTGTGCCAGCCCGAGGACCTGCACTTCGGGCTCAGGGGGTCACGGAGCATTCGTCAGCAGAACCGCAGGAAGTCCAACCATGCCTGGAGGAGAAGGCGTACCGTGGAAACTACGACCCAGGCAGGGTGGAGAGAGGCAGGGCCGATGGCCAACGGGGACAGCATCCCAACCCGTGACGAGGTCCGACGGATCCTCGCCGCCGCCGCCGACGTCATCTTCAGCGACGGCGTCCACAAGGCATTGCTCGACCAGTGGGCCGACGAAACAATGATCATGTTGTCGGTCACGGAATCGTCAAGGGTCACCGGGACTCGGCAGCGATCGTCGTAGCGCCGCACGTACCCGTGATCGGTACCGTGGTGATGGCATCACACGTTCGGTTGCGCATCGACCGCGAGTCGCGGACTGAGCCGCAGTCAGATGGTTCGGTCGCCGCGATCCGTTGCGGCGCGCCGATGGCGAATCGCCTGGTCGTAGACGGACTCGAACTGGGGAACGAGTCGGTCCCACGAGAGTTCGGCGCGTGCATACGCAAGTGCGTTGACACCACGGGTCGAGCGGTCGGTGGGGTCGTCGACCACTGCCGCGAGCGTCTCGGCGAGAGCGTCGAGATCATCGGGAGGAACGAACCAACCGGTGGGCCGGTCGGGATCCAGGTTGACCATCGAGAGAAGTCCGCCGCTGCGACTCGCGACGACCGGGAGTCCCGAAGCCATGGCCTCGAGTGGGACCTGTGGGTAGGGATCGTCGACCGACGGCACGATCAGCGCGTCGCACGCGGCAAGCCCTTCGGCGAGATCGCCGTGGCCGCGCCAGCCCGTGAAGTAGATGTCCTCACTGCCCACTTCCGCAGCCACCGTGACCGGGTGCTCGCCCTCCCACTCTCCGGGATGGCCGCCCCAGACGACGAGTGAGGCCGGCCGGGTGAACCGACTCCGCGCGCGGGCGAACGCACGGATCAACGACGGCACCCGCTTGAAGCCGAGGAACCGCCCCACATACAGCAAAACCGCCGCGTCGTTGTCGGGTCCGAGCAGCCGGTCGAGATCAGCATCGGAGTACCGCAATGTCCCCGGTGGTCCGAACTCAGTCCAGCCGTGGGGGTCATCGACGAGCACACGCCGGAACGTCGCTCGCCGCAGTTCGCGCGCACCGGGACGGGGTCGGAAGTGCTCGAGGTCGACGCCGTTCGGGATGGCCGTCACCCGTTGCGGATCGAGGCTGAGTGCCGAGATCGCTGACGTTCGGTTCAGGGGCGAGACGGTGATCACGTGATCGGCGAGGCGGGCCTGTTGGCGTAGATGGGCCGCCCAGAACTCACCGTGACGCCACGAGGGCCAACGGGTCGTCCTCAACATCTCGATCTGTCCGGCGTTCAGACCTTCGGTCGCATCGACGGGAGCGGACGCGCTCGACCCCATGGTCGCCAGCGTCTCCCCCAGCATGGCGGCAAGCGCGGCCCGCGCCTCGATGGCTTCGATCATCTTCAACTCGGTGCCGTGGAGGTGCACCACCAGTGGCACGTGCGGCCACTCCTGCTGCACGGCGTCGAGTTGCGGCGTGAGGTGATGAAGGTGGAAGACGGCGGCGGCCGCGGCCCCCGCGGCGCGCAGCGGAGCCAACCATGCGCCGGCCAGGTGGTCGGCGAGTTCCGGAGGTATCGATGCGAACACGACGTCCGGCACCCCGGCTCGATCCTCGTACGAGGGGTGCATGGGCGGTGAGGCCGCGATGGCATCGCCACCCGCGGCGAACGCGTCGCGCGCGGCTGTGAAGTCGAGACCGTGGACATCGAGTCCGGCGAAGAACGTCGCCGCGTGGGTTTCCTCACCCGGGACACCCAGCGAGCCGGCGGCGAGGGACACCGACCAGCCGGCTCGGGTCAGCGCGGGGCTCAGGTAACGGGCGACGAAGGCGGATCCGCCGCGCGGGAAGAACAGCAGCCCCATGACCACCCGGCGCCCGGTCACGGCCGACCGATTTCGTCTCTGCCGCGGGAGCGGCTCAGACGCAGACCATCTCGTCATCGACCGCGGTCACGCGCTCGTACGCTCGGGCGAGGCGGCTGCGGGCCGTCTTGATCTTTTCCGCCGTGAGGTCTTCCACGACCAGCAAGTGCCGGACCGCGTCGCTCGCCTCGACGAGCTCGCGGTGCGCGGCGATCAGTTCCACTCGATTGAGCATGACGCTCGACCTCCTTGATGCGCAGAAACCCGACCGGCGAAGTCGCCGGGATGAAGGGAATGCCGCGTCACCCACAAGAGGCCTACCACCATCCGTGCCGTTTCAAGCATCCGGCTCGTCGGCACCCCTCAGGCAGAACGTTTGGACCTCAACCGCGGCAGGGCCGGGGCCCGTCGTCGAAGCTCGGTCTGAGCGTCAGGAGGTCCGAGACATCGCTGCCGTCGGCGAGTGACCGACTCCCGCTCCGCTGAAACAGCCGGGCCCTACCGGTCACCGTGGCGGTTGGGCCGCTGACGCGGAGCCACGACCCTTCGTACAGGGCCAACACCGGACAGTGGTTCTCCTCGAGGAACTCGGCGATGCGCTCCTCGCGCGTCTCGCCCATGAACGTCGAGTCGGGCTCGGCATCGACGTAGTGCAGGTTGATCTGGAAGGGGACCAATCCGAGGGCGACCAGGCTGGGGGGCACGCAGATCGGCATGTCGTTGGTCGTGCGGATGCTCGGGCACATGATGTTGGTACCCGCCGATGCGCCCAGATAGCGCGTCGCTCCCGACCGGACGTTCGCACCGAGCTGCTCGACCACGCCGAGCGTATAGAGCGCGTCGAGCAACCGAAAGCTGTTTCCTCCGCCCATCATCACGACGTCCGCTTCGCAGATCGCCCGGTCGGGAGCGCTCGCCCGGTGGGCCGATGCAACGTCGATGTTGAACGCTCCGAACGCCGCCGAGACGCGATCGGCGTAGTCGTCCCAGTCCGCCAGCGCGTAGGGAACGAACGTCACGGTTGCGTCTGCCGCAACCTCGGCGAACGCAGCCGCTGCGTGAGCGAACATCTGTGCTCCGTAGTTCGTGGAGTTCGACAGCAGGAGCAGCTCCATGTATCCATCCTGGTGCAGCGGCTCAGCACATTCCTCACTCGGTCTCTGTGCGATGCCGGCTTCGAGCTCACGCAGGCCCTGAACCCGCTTCGGAGCGCTCGAGGCGGAACAGGCGGGTCGGCTCGGAGAATCCCTTGAGGAGTGTCCGGCCGCGGTCCGAGAAGTGGAAGCCCTTCCCGGACGCGAGATCACGCACCGCCGCGCTCACCAACACCTCATTGCCCTCGGCGTCGCTGCAGACGCGTGCGGCGAGGTTCACGGCGGAACCGTGCAGGTCGCCGGCCTCCTCGATCGGCTCCCCTGCGTTGAGCCCCACCCGTACCGCGAGACTCGGACCGTCGGTTTCGTCATTCTGCTGCTCGGCTGCCCCGACAATGCGATTGGCTGCCCGCAGCGCGCTCGACGCGCTGTAGAAACGCGCAAGTGCGCCGTCGCCAGTGAATTTGACGAGATCGCCACCGTGCTCGCTCACCGCGGCGGCGACGATCGCGTCGTGGTTCCGCCGCAGCCCCGCCGCAATCAGGTCTCCGTAGCGATCGGTCATCGATGTGGACGCGACCAAGTCCGTGAACATGATCACCGAGACTCGGTTCCTCCCCGGTGGGTCGTAACGGGCCGAGCGCATGCCGGCGAAGTGACACACCGCGTCGATTGCCACCGCGGCCGCACCCTCCCACGGATTGTGTTGGCCGCCGTCGAGTTCGACGTAGCGCGCATCTCGGAACGCCGCCGCGAGCACCTGAGCATCACGCGCGGGAAACACCTGGCTGTCGCGTGCGTGCAACACCAGTGTCGGTGCCGTGATCTGCTCGACCTCCTCGCGGACGTCGAACTTCGTCGCGAGCACGTACAGGTACCCGAGATACTCGGCCGACACCGACGAGCGAATCCTCCGAGCGCGCTCCTCGTGGCGGGAGCCCGGCGCCGGATCGGTGACGTAGCTGATCGCGGTCGTCGCCATCTCCGGCGAGCTCTCCAGCATGCGCATCAAGTCCGCGATCGACCGACGGTGCTGCGCCGTCCGCGTGTCGACCCAGGTGGGATACGTGCCCTCGAGCACCAGCCGGTCGACACGCTCGGGATAACGAGCGGCGTAGGCGATCGCGATCGGACCACCGAATGAGGAACCCCAGAGCAGGCAGCGGTCGACGCCCGCCGCGCCGATCACCGCTTCGACGTCGACGACGAAATCACCCAGGTCGGGTCGGTCCACCTCTCGATCGGACACCCCGTTGCCCCTCGCGTCGAACCGAATGACCCGGAACCGTTGCGCCAGCGCCTCGACGAACGCACGAAAGCTCGGCTCCCTCCACATCAGCTCGAGGTGGGTGATCCAGCCACGTACGAACACGAGGGCTGGCCCGTCCCCGATCTCGGAGTACCCGATGCGGACGCCGTCCGCGGTCAGCGCATACCGAATGTCCATGGAAACTCACCCTGGCGCTCGCGCCGGTGCGGGAGCAGAATCATTGCGTCACTCGGCAGGTAACAGCTATCGGAGGTGGGGAAGTGCCAGCGTTCGAAACCATGTTCAACGAACTCGTCGTCACACTCAGGGACCCGGACAAGGTTGCACAGCTCCAACGCTTGTTGGACGACGAGGTCTCACTCGCCGACATCGTCGACGAGCTCGGGCTCATGCAACACGGAGGCCAAAAGGAGTTCATCGCGGCAGCGCCGGCGTCGATGCAAGCGGCGATCCTCGCGGTGGCGCGCGAAAACCTGGCGCGCGACGAGCCGAAGCAGATGATGTTCACCTGGGCGCCCGGATACGACTGGGAGCTCCACATGTGGGAGTCGACCGCGAGCACGGTGAGCGAGGGAGGAATCACGATGCAGGTCCGGAGCCGCTACCCCGGCGATGCGCATCCGGGGATCGTCGCGAGCTGATCGGAACCGGACCTCGACGATCAGCCCGCTCGGGGGAAGCTCGCGTCATGCTGACCCTCCTGCTCGCCGGCGAGGCTACCCGACAATGAACGCGTCGGATCCGACGTCGTCAAACGTCGCCTGGGGGCGGGGAGCGACTGCCCTTGCGCTCGCGCGTTCATCCCAGCCACGATTCCCGGTCATGACCCCCCGAGAACCCTCGCGTCGAGACGTGCTGCGGTGGTCGGCGTTGGCCGCCGGCACTCTGCCGCTCGGTGCGCTGCTGGCGGCATGCGGGAGCGACGACGCTCGGCGCACGAGCACCGCCGCACGCCGCTCCGGTGGCCCACCTCCGGCGGACGGCACGACACCGTGGTGGCTCAGCGACAACTTCGCTCCGGTGAAGCGCGAAGTCGAGGCGTTCGACCTCGCGGTCGAGGGCGCCCTGCCGAAGGAGTTGACCGGCCTCTACGTGCGCAACGGATCCAACCCTCAGCACTCGGATTCGAGTCACTGGTTCTTCGGCGACGGCATGGTCCACGGCATCCGCCTCGACGGTGGGAAGGCGAGTTGGTACCGCAACCGCTACGTGCACACCGCGCTCTACGACTCGGGTCAGGGGTTCGGCGCGTCCGTACCCGGGGGTGCGACCACGCAGAGCAACGTCTCGGCGATTTGGCACGCCGGCAAGCTGCTCACGAGTGGCGAGGTCGGGTACCCCCACCAACTCTCGCCCACGGACCTCGGTTCGATGGGGCTCTACGACTTCGACGGAAGGCTCACGACTGCGTTCACCGCACATCCGAAGATCGACCCGGCAACCGGCATGCTCCACTGCTTCGGGTACGGGTTCACGGCGCCGTTCCTCACGTATCACGTCGCCGACGCCGACGGTCGGCTCGTGCATTCGGAGGTTGTCGACATCCCACGCTCGACGATGATCCACGACTTCGCGATCACGGACCGGGACGTCGTGTTCTGGGACCTGCCGGTGATCTTCGACCTCACAGCCGCGACCGAGTGGATCAAGGATCCGAAGTCGGGCAAGTTCCCGTACCGGTGGGATCCCGAAGCGGGTGCGCGCCTCGGTGTGATGCCACTCGGCGGTCCGGCGAGCGCCATCACGTGGCATGACGTCGATCCTTGCTACGTCTTCCACGGTCTCAACGCACACCGCGACGGCGACAAGGTCGTGCTCGACGTCGGCCGACTGTCCTCGATGTTCGTGCCCGGCGAAGTCTTCGGTGGCTCACTGTCGGAGCGGCGCTGGACCATCGACACCACGACCGGTCATGTCGACGAGCACGTCGTGGAGGCCGATCATCCGGGCGATCTCCCGAGCCGTGACCCGCGCCTCGTCGGGCGCAAGCATCGGTACGGCTATTTGGTGCAGGTGCGCGATCCCGGCCACACCGTCGACTTCGGTGGTCTCATCAAGCGCGACGACGTACAGAACCGACGCGAAGTGTGGGACCCGGGACCCGCGGTGCACTCCGGCGAGTGGCTGTTCGTCCCGACCGGCACCGACGAGGACGCGGGCTACCTGCTCACGTATCTCTATGACGACCGCACCGAGAAGTCGGAGTTCGTTGTCATCGACGCGACCGACGTGCGTCGTGGCCCGATCGCACGCGTTCCGCTTCCCCAGCGCGTCCCGTACGGTTTTCACGCCGCCTGGGTGGCCTGAGACGCGGTCGCATCGGTCGCCCGGCGGTCAGGTCGCGAGCGCCCGAGCCGCTTCCAGGCGCACCCGGAAGTCGGGGTCCGCGGCGAGCGCTTCGACCGCAGTCCGGCTCGGTGCAACGCCAAGCGCGGCGATGGCATGCAACGCACGCCAGCGGATCCAGGCGTCGGTGTCGGTGAGCGCGTGTTCGATGAGCGGCCGCAGCTCCGCGCGCTCGGCGTCGCCCATCGTGTCGACCACGGCCCGACGCACCGAGCGGCTCGGGTCGTCCAGCAGCCGGGTCCAGTGCCGCACCGCAGCCTCGGGCGCGGCGTCGCCCAGCAGCACGGCCGCGACCTGCCGGCGGGCCGGCTCGTTGTCGTGGGACGCGGCGACGAGGCGATCGAGACCTTCGCCGTCATCGGTACGAATCGCACCGAGTTCGGTCCAGGCCCGTTCCAGGCGACGCGGTTCGGCGCCGTCGACCGGCGCGCCACCGACGTCGAGCGTGAGCACCGCGGGGGCCTGCGCATCGAGCGCAGTCGGCTCCTCCGAACCGGTGAAGGATTCGGTCACCGCATGCAGCAGCGGTCCGAGC
This sequence comes from Acidimicrobiia bacterium, assembly GCA_040003875.1. Lineage (GTDB taxonomy): Bacteria > Actinomycetota > Acidimicrobiia > IMCC26256 > JAENVU01 > JAENVU01. Next base: position 11,254 of record JBDUBS010000347.1, read on the forward strand.
AGCTGCTCCCACTGATCCGCGTGCAGAATCGTCACCGCGACGAACGTCGGCCCGACGAGCACGTTGGTGACCTCGTCGGATACCGCGAAGAGCGGCGCCACCTGCGGATCGGCTGCGGCCGCGTCGAACGAGCGGCTGGGCCCGTCGCCCAGCGGCGGCGTGGCGAAGCGGATCGTGCGCGGACTCGGCGTCGCCTCCGGTACCACTACTCCGCCGAAGAGTGGCCCGAGGTCGGTGGCGTCACTCATCGAGCAACCGCAACCGGAATCGGTCGGACTCCCAAGCCCACGCGAGCACGAGACCAGGCGCGATCTCCCGCCGCTCCGAACCGGTGCCCGGCCCGACCGCGTCGGCCAGTGCAGCGTCGTCGGTTGCGGTCCACGGTTCGTCCGAGAAGAACCGCTTGAGCAGTTGTTTCACCGGAGTGAGCACGTCGAGGGGCAGCGCACGGACCACGGGGGTCAGCTCTGCGATGCACGCGCCGGTCAGGCTGCCGTCGGCCGCGACGCGCGCTCGGCGCGCATCCGGCTCCGAAGCGGCTGCGCACACGTGACGGTCAGTCGTCGACGGTGATGAGGCCGAGCTCCACGAAGATGGCAACGCGCTCCGCCTCGAACGCCGCTTCGTCGATTTCACCGATCTCGCGCTGCTGGCTGAGTTGGCCATAGCGCGCCATCAGTGCGTCCTCGTCGACCGGGGCCGTCTCGACCTCGGCACCGTCACGGTCCTCACGTCGGTCCCGCTTGTTGGCAGCACGGGTCTGGCGCTTCAACTCACGCGCCCGCTTCTCGAAACTCTCGCGTCCTCGGGCCATCTTGTTCACGCTCGCATTCTCTGGGGGTCGCCGGACCGCGGGCTCCATGCGGGCCAGCGGGATCCCGGACCAGTTCCGAGAGCTCCGAAGGACACGTCGCACGGCGAGCGGCCGCGGTTCAATCTCGCCTCTATTCTGACGCACCGGGACCCCGCGATCGGGACCGGGCCGGGAACGAGCCTACGAATGCGCTGTGAGCCAGGGATTCCGGCCGATCGGGACGACGGCATCGGGTGGCGGGATCGGGCCACCCGGATCCCCTGGCGTGCAGGTGGCCGGGTTCACATCCAGGGCCGCCTGCGGGAGTACCGGCGGTTCCAGGAAGGCCGGCCGTGCGTGCAGGTTCAGCGAGTCGAGCAGGTCATCGGCGTTCGCATCGCGGTAGGTGAGCGCACCGAGATTCCACTTGGTCTCGAGAAATTTGAGGACCGAGGTGTGGTCGTGGGTGACGTGTGAGGTGTAGTTCCGCTTGGCGTACGGCGACACGATCACCGCGGGAACCCGGAACGAGAGCCGGTCGTACATCCCAGGCAGGTCAGGCGGCACGTCGATGTTCGGCGGGATGTTGTCGGGGCGGACGGCGGCCGGCGGCGGCACGTGGTCGTAGTAGCCACCGTGCTCGTCGTAGGTCCAGATGAGCATCGTCTTGGCCCAGTTCGGCGACCCCATCACCGCGTTGATCACCTTCGCGGCCACTTGTTCGCCCCGGTGGATGTCCTGCGGGTTCTCCTCCGACTCGGTGTCGAAGTTCGGGTCGACGAGGCTGAAGAACGGGAGGTTGCCGGCTGCCGCGTCGGCGTAGAACCGGTCGATCTTCGAGATGTTCGACGGGTAGTCCTGCAGGGTCTTGATGATGATCCCGACCGACGGCAGGTCGGTGTAGTAGTTCCGCCACGAGATCCCGTGCGACTGGAACCGATCGAAGATCGTGCCGTTCGGTGGCGCAGGAGCGAGTAACGCCTCGGTCGTGGTGCTGACGATGCCCGCGGCAGTCCCGGCCATGAGGAACCGCCGGTTCGGGTAGGTCTGTGCGAGCACCGAACCAAACCAGCGGTCCGCGAGCGGAAAGGCGTTGGCGAGCCCGTAATAGAACGGGAGGTCGGTCTCGTCCCAGAAGCCCATCGCGACCGCGGTCGACGCCTGCACGAAGCCGTCGTTGCGGCCGTTGTCCCACGACCGATGGCTGCGGTTCCAGTCCTGGCCCGGCAGCGCGTGGAGCTGACACGTGGACGGCATGTGGAAGGCACGCACGAGATTGCCGGCGCCATCGGGGTTCGCGTTCCGCGGCTTGCCGTCCGGCGCGAATCTGAACCCGTCGCCGAGCCTCAGTGCACCGAAGTAGGAGTCGTACGAGTGGTTCTCCATCATCAGGACGACCACATGCTCGATTTCGGGCAGCATGTCGGTGCCTTCGGGAATCCTCGGGAACGGGCGGGTGCCCGGCGGCAGGACCCGACCCCATGGCGGACCCCCGCCGAAATGGGGCTTGCACGCAGAGATGGCCACGCCCGCGCCGAGCGCGGCCATGCCCTTCAGCAGCGTGCGCCGATCGAAACTCCGGTCGAAACCGCCACTTTGGTTCGGATGCTCCACGGACACGCCCGACCTCCCGTTGGTCCATTCGTGCACCATGAGGATGACACAGCGAATGGCCCGGCTCGACCGCGCCCGTCCGATCCGAGCCGGGCTGAGCCGGAACTGAGGAGGGAGCCGGACCGGGTCCAGCGGGCAGGCATTCTCCGCGAGACTTGACGACCCAGCGTGGCGACCCAGGATCAGGTGGAATGAACGACCAACCAGGAAACGAATCGGCCGGCGACGCCTCCCTTCCCCGGCCGGGGACAGAAGACCCCACGGTCCCCGCTGCGGGCGTCCCCGCCGCGACCATTCCCGCCGAGAGCATTCCCGTCGAGGAGCCGACGACTCCGACCCCGGTCACGACGACGGTGACCACGACCGAGCCACCCCGACGCGGCGGGGTGCTGGTGCCCGCCTGGACACTGTTCGTCGTCGGCGGTCTGCTGCTCCTCCTCATCGGGGGACTCGTCGGCTACGCGATCGGCGAACCCGGCGGCGGCGACAACGACCGCTCCGAAGGATTCGTCCGTCCGGGTCAGGACATTCCCGCGCCGGGCAACTCCGGCCCCTTCGGCAACGGCGACGGGCGCCCCAACGGAAACGGCGGTCGGAACGGGAACGGCGGTCGGAACGGGAACGGCACGCCGACGACACCGCGCGCAAACGGCGCGTTCCTCGGTGTGGCGGTACAGAACTCGACGAACCCGAACGGCGCGCAGCTGATGCGGATCGTGGCCGGGAGCCCCGCGGCCAAGGCCGGACTGACCACCGGTGACGTGGTCACCGCCGTCGACGGTCAGTCGGTGGCCGGCGCAGCGGCGATGACCAAACGAATCCGTACCCACTCACCCGGCGACAAGGTCGATCTCACCTACTCGCGTGACGGGCAGACCAAGACCGTGACGGTCACGCTGGGCGACCGGAACGCGAGCAGTACGCAGTAATAACCGGTACCCTTTCGCCCCGTTGGTCACGATCCGGGGGACGAAAAATTGCTACGGCTACGACGTCGGAACGCCATCGGCATCGCCGTGCTCGTGCCGGCGCTGCTCGCGCTCACCGCGTGCACCCGGTTCGGCGCCACGATCACGCGCCCGTCCGACCCGATCGTCCTCACCGGCAGCGCGCTGCCGAAGCTCACCGGAGTCGATCCCCAGCACATCGTGGGGTTCGCGTGGGATGGCACCGTCTGGCATCAGATTCCCGTGCAGGTCGACGAGCGGGACCTCGTCAACCCCGGCCAGATCTATCACCGCCCCACCAACATCTGGCCCGTGCTCTCGGGCACGAGCACGCCGTACAAGGCCCTCGTCTATACACCACCCCCGACGCTCACCGCGGGGTACAGGTCGATGCCCACGTACACGCCAAGCGACTCCGACCCGACGTTCGACACCAACGACGAACTCTCGTTCCTCGCGAATGACACCGGCAAGCAGGTGGACGGTACGGTTGCCGCGCCCACGGGCGTCGACGCCGCGACTCGCGAGCAGGTGAAGGCGAACGACCCGCTGTCGGCCAACGGCATCGGGTACGCGTACTTGTTCCGCAGCGCCTCACTCACCGGCGGGAGCGCCGGCACCACCGGCGTGAACTACACGTTCAGCCTCGACTCGGGCGCGTACCTCAGCACCTACAAGATGGGCGCGTCGTCGCTCGTCCCGAACAACTCCTGGGGCTTCAACCCCGAGCACTCGACCGTCGTCACGCCGTCGTACCGCGAGGCGTTCGGCGACCGATGGCTGAACAACGGCCTCCAGGTCACGACTACCAACGCGGCGGGAACCCCGATCCTCGACCGGACGCACTATTACGTGACCGGTGGCGGGTGCGGCCGTTCGGAGGACACGTTCGACGGCGGTGCGAACAACCCGGGCGAAGGCGCGTACATCGTGAACATCTCGGGCCCGGTCCGCGCAATCCGCTCGTACATCGGTGCGAACAGCTACCTCTACACCGTCAACACGCACGTCTTCTATCCCGATCGCGAAGATCTCACGACCGATATACGCGGTCATGCCGGCCTCCCCGGTTACGGCAGTGGCGACGACTACATCACCAACACCACCGGACTCAAGTACTCAGATCCCAAGAACACGAGCGTGACGATCGACGGCACACCGGACGCGGTCACGCCCATCAGCTACACGACGGGTTCGTCCGCACCGGCGATCTGGCAGCTGGTCT
>JBDUBS010000189.1:0-4655 GCA_040003875.1 Acidimicrobiia bacterium
GGCCGACGGTCGTGAAGCACCCAGCTCGTGGAGGCGAGCCACTGCATCCGCGTACTCATCCTCCGGGAACAACTCGATCCGGGTGACGCGATCGGACTCGTCGACCGCGATGACCATGCACACCGCGCTGGAATATTCGCTTCCGGCATCAGTGACGAAGCGCGCCTCTATGACCGTGAGGAGCGCGTGCCCTTGAACATGGAGCAACCGATTGATCACCGCGACGTCGGTCGTCACCGCGCGGCGCGACCGACCGAGCGTCACGTAATATTCGCGATCGCCTTCGCCGAACCCGATCGGGGTGCGATCGAGGAAGGTGAAGTCGGGAGCGAGCAACTCCCGGATCGCCTCTGCATCGTCCTGGCGGGAAGTGCGAGCGAAGGAACCGCAAATCCGGAGCAGTCGCTCGTGCGGTGCACCCTCCCCGTCGAGATACCGCTCGTCGAGCTCGCTCAGCGCGGCGTCGAGATCCTCGTCGTCGTAGTCGGCCTCCCACGCGAGGCGACCGTCCTCGTCGAACTCGTAGAGGCAGAGCAGCGGCAACACGAAGTCGGGCTCGCGACCGAAGTGGAGGCGGATGAGGGCGAGCCGGTCACCCCGGACCGCGACGACCTCGGGCTCGACCGAATCGAAGACGTCGAGGAACCCGACCGCGTTGCGCCCGAATGCGTCGCGGCCCTCGATCGGAGGCGCCGCGACGAGCTTGCGCCGGTCGTAGCGCACGACGTGTTCCGAGATCGCGTCCATCGCACCCGCGCCGTCCCAGTCGGCCGCGTTGATCAACGCGAGGAGCTTTCGGTTCGTCCGTGAGGCGGCGTTCTCGATCTCCGGTCCCGACCCGGAACCGGTGTCCTGTCCACCGAGCTGGTGGAGCCGGGCGACCGCCCGGTCGTACTGGTCCTCGTCGTAGTACTCGGCCCGCCGGATCCGGTCGGACGGATCGACGTCGAACACGATGCACATCACCGTGACGTACTCGGCGCCGTCGTCGGAGATGCGGTGCGCCTCCGAGACGACGAGCATGGTTCGACCGGTGATCTCGAGCGTGCGATTGACCATGCCGCCGTCAGACGACACCTGGTTCCGGGTCGCGCTCATCTCGACGAAGTACTCGACGTCGCCCTCACCGAACCCGAGCTGGCGGTGGTCGGCGACGACGAAGTCGTCGGCCAACAGCGTGCGCATCCGGTCGAAGTCGTCTCCTGCGGACGCAATGGAGAACCGGCCGCACGCGCGGAGAACCCGCTGGTGGGTCGCCCCCTCGCCGGTGAAGTAGCGGCGGTCCAACTCCGCGTGCGCGTCATCGAGATCCTCGGCGTCGAAGAGACACGCGCGCAGGAAGCGTCCGGCCTCGTCGACCTCGGCGAGTGAGAGCGACCGCGTCTCGTCGCCCGCGTCGGTACCGATCATCCGGGCGGTCAGCGCCAACCGATCACCCCGGACTGCGATCGGCACACCCGACGCGCGCACGTAGCCCTGGGCCCGCATCGTCGCGACGACGTCGATGATCCCCGCTCGGTGCTGGTCGGGCATCGCCACGATGGATCGGCGGTCTTCCAGGACGAACTCGGGCGCGGTGACGTCTGCCAGTGCGGTCATCGCAGACAGGTCGCCGCCGCGCAGGTACTCGTCGAGTGCGTCGGTGAACGCCACCTCCGCCCCCAGAGCGGCGTTGTCCAGTACTGAGCTCGCCCGGGCCGGGGCACCGAGCTCCTGGAGTCGGGCCTGCGCGTCCTCGAAGCATTCGTCGGCGAACCACTCGGCGGCGGTGATCAGGCCGGACGGCCCGACCGCAAGGACGAGGTACGCGCTCCACTCATCGTCGTTACCCGCAGGGCTCCGCGTCTGCTCGTCGAGGCGCATGAGAAGCGCCGAACCCACGACCTGGACCGTGCGGTGGACGATCCCCCGGTCGGAGCCGACCTCGGTCCGGGTCCGGCTCGCGGCGAGGTAATGGTCACGGCCGCCGGCGCCGAAGCCGAGTTGGCGGTGGTCCCGGAATGCGAAGTCGGCCGCCAGGAGCGCTTGGACGGCATCGAAATCGCCGCGCCGGCTCGCCTCCCGGAACCGGCGACACGGGATCAGTACCGGCGCGTGCTCAGCACCCTCGCCCGCGAGGTACCGGTCGTCGAGCTCGTCGATTGCCGATACGACATCGTCGTCGTCGAAGTGGACGCCACCGACGAGCTTGCGGTCAGCGTCGATCTCGTAGACCGCGAGGAAGCTCACCTCCCGCCCGTCGGTTGCGCGGCACGCGAGACGTTGCAGCACGAGGGTGTCACCCCGCACCGCGACCGCTTCGGCCACGAATTCGTCGAAACCGACGTCGTACCAGGCCTGGGCGGCCCCTAGGAACGCATCCGGGCCGTCGGCGGTGGGTGCGGATACACCGTGGCGCCGGTCGAGTCGGGTGAAGTCGTCGGCGACGAGTCTCCGGGCCGCGTCGAAGTCGCGTGCATTCAACTGATCCACGAAGTGCATGGCAACATGCCAAGCCTCGTTGCCCACTCGGGACTTTCGAAGGTCGTCCGAGGCTCCCTCACCCACGAGGTGCAGCGCGTCGAGCTCGGCGAATGCAGAAGTGAGATCGTCCTCGTCGAAGTCATGCAGAGAGACGTGCGCTCCCGAGGCATCAACTCCAACGAGCTCAAGGACGTCGGTGCGGAATCCCTCGGCCTCGAAGTGGATCGCGGTGAGCGCCAGCCGTTCACCGCGCGTCGCGATGACTTCCTTCACGGTGACTGCGATGCCGAGTTCGAAGAGAATGCCCAGGTTGTCGAGCATCGCGTCCCTACCAGGAACCATGCCCTGGCCGGTGACGCGACGGCGATCGTCGCGCGTGAATCGATCGCTCAGGCGTGCCCGCAACCCATCGACGTCGCCCCGCGTCGCCAGGGCGGCGAAGTCGTACGCGGCGCGCGATGCCGCGTTCCCCAGAACGCCCGTCGAACGCGGCGCACCGAGCTCCTCAAACCGGGAGAGCGCAGCGTCGAAGTCGACCTCGCTGAACATCTCAATGCGTGCGAAACGCGCGCCGTCGTGCTCCAGGACCGTATGGGAGACCCATTCGGCAGCAGTGCCGTCGGGAGTCTCTCCGCGGTACTCCAACGTCGCCAACACCGCGTCGCCCGCGAGGTGCAGCGTGCGGGCCACGAAGTACAGGCGGCCAAACCCGAATGACTCGGCGTAGCCCTGCTGGAGCGCGAGGTATTCGTCACGGCCGATCGAGCCCCACGCCAGTTCGCGATGATCGACGACCGTCGCATCGTCGGTCATCGTGGCGCGTATCCGTTCGAAATCCCACGCGACCGTCGCCTGGCGGAACTCACGCGCCAACCGAATCGCATTCGCGTGCGCAGCACCTTCGCCCGCGGCGTACCGCTCGTCGAGCTCGTCGATCGCGGCGGCGAGGTCAGCATCGCCGTAGAGCGCCTGGTAGAAACACAGACCGTTGGCGTCGAACTCCCAGATGTCGAGGGACACGTTTTCGAACCCACGAGCCGTGGCCACCGACCGGACGAGGCAGAGTCGCCCGCCTCGGACCGCTACTGGCTCCTTGGCAACGTGGTGAAATCCGACCGCGATGCCCGAGTCCATGGTGGCGCGCAGTGCTTCGACACCGGTCAGCGTTGGAAATGACACGGCCGGCTGACGGTCGACACGCACAACGTCGTTTCGCATGACGTCGTACGCCTCGTCGATTCTGACCGCGAGCAAGAGGGCCAGGTGCTCCTCTATACGACGCGTCGCCTCGTTCTCTGCACGTGCGGCCCGGGTCTCCGACGGGTCCCGATCAGGCACAAGCAGGGCTGACGCCTCGCGGACGGGCATGGCGACCGGGGGCGCGGAATCGTCGGTCGTGCTCAACCGCCGGGCCGGTACGGTCGCACCCTTGGCCTCGTAGAGGCGCAGGGCTTCGGCGCGAGCCGCACGCGCGCCCGTCGCGTCGCCTGCCTGCCCGCGCAGATCGGCGAGCACCACGCACGCGTCGGCGTGGTCGAGGATCAGGTCGGTCGCCGCCGCAATCTCGACGGCGGCATCCGCAAGCGAGACCGCCGCCTTCAAGTCACCGCGAGCGGCCAGTACCGCGGCCTTCGCCGTCCGCCACGCGATGCCGGTCTTGAGGTTCTGGCCGGCGAGCGCCTCACTCTCGCCTGCCATCAGCTCCGCGGCGTCGAAGTCACCCTGGTCGAGCAGTGCCGTCGCGAGCAACGCGGCGGCCTGCCCGGCATCGGCACCGACCCCGAGCGTGTCGAGGCCTTCGTACGCAGATCGCAACGGCGCGACCGCCGCCGCCGCGTCGCCTGCGATGAGTTCCACCATGCCGGTGAAGAGGTCGGTCTCGAGCAGGCCGTGGCGCAGACCGAGCTCCTCCAGTGAGGCGCGGGCCGACGCCAACATCGACCGGGACACGTCGAACCGGCCGCGCAGCGCTTCGAGTACCGCTTGGCAACGCATCGACGTCGCCTCGACCGACGGCGACGCGGTGGTGATCCGCAAGAGGCGCACGACGTCAAGACAACGACCGCCTGCACGAGCCACCGGACTCGGGCCGAACAGCGCAGCCTGCGGTGCCGCGCCCAGCACCGCGGTGACCCGCCGACGGTCATCGGCCGCTCGGGCCGCGCCGAGGGCGAGATCGAGGACGGCCTCCG
>JBDUBS010000157.1:0-4653 GCA_040003875.1 Acidimicrobiia bacterium
AAACTGACGATCGTCGAGGGTCTCGTACGCCGGCACGACCGCCGCGGCCGCAACTCCGAGCGCACACAGCTCCGCTTCGGCAGTCTCCGGCGTCCGCGTTCCACACCATGCCGCCCGGTCGGCGGCCGACATCGGGTCGACGGTGTCATCGACCGCGACCCAACGATTGTCCCCCTCACACGCGTACACACCGTGCGCGCCGCGCCGGCCGCGCACCACGCCGTGGGCCGAGTACTCGATGACCTGCTCGGCGGCGACGGCCGCGGCGACCTCGATCATCGGCATCTCGACCAACTGACCCTCACCAGTGCGATCCCGATGTTCCAGCGCGGCCATCAGCGCCAGGGCCGTGTGCGTCCCGACCATCGGGTCGACCACGCCGCCTGGGATGATCGGCGGGCCGCCGTCGTATCCGGTGAGCCACGCCATGCCCGTGATCTGTTCCATCGTCTGCGCGAATCCGCCCCGATCGCGCCAGGGGCCCTCGAGTCCGAATGCCGGCAGCCGCAGCATGATCACCGACGGGTTCAACGCGCGCACCTCCTCGTACGACAGGCCGAAACTCTCCATGACCGTCGGGGTGAAGTTCTCGGCGACCACCTCGGCGGTCTCGATCAGCCGCTTCGCGAGCGCGAGCCCGTCGGGATGCCCGAGGTCGAGCGTGATGCCGCGCTTCCCGAGGTTGGTCGAGTGCCACAGCGCCGACATCTCGTAGAACCGCGGGTCATCCTTGGGACGGACCAGCGCGTTGAACCGCAGCGCGTCCGGGCGCTGGACCGACTCGATCTTGATCACGTCGGCGCCCATCGCCGCCAGCCACGCCGTCGAAGAGGGCCCGCTCCAGAACGCGGTGAAATCCACCACCCGCAGCCCCGTCAACGGCCGCTCCCCCGGCCCCCGCCGCGACTTTTGGTCTGTGCATGGGTTATTTCCCGGCGCGTGGGACCAAAAGTGCGTGGAATCGGGGGGCGCGACGGGCACGGGCGGGGCGAGCACCCGGTCGACGACGGCCGAGAAACGGAACGGCGCACGCGGGCGGATCCATTTCTCACCGGGCTGGGTGACGAACGTGCCGCGCGCCTTCGGTTGGTCGAACTCCGGGAGCAAGGCACCGTTCCCCACCACCGCTGCCGGCACGCGTGCGGCCGCACAGATGTCGACGACTTCGGCCGCGGTGTGCTGCATCGTGAAACCTTGGAGCACGCCGTGGACCTCGTCGGCCCGCAGGTACCGCCCGAGAAAGGAGATCAGATCGTCGTCGGCGCACAGATCCTCACGCCCGATCGCGCGCAGGAGCGCGAGCCATTGGGGAATCGTCACGGTCGTCATGCCCACGTAGTTGCCGTCGGCGCACGGTTCGTTCCCGGGGATCATCACGAACCGGAAGTTCGCCTTGCGGCCGCCGGGAAAGTTGGCCATGAGCGTCGGGACGGTCGAGAGCGTGAGCTGCATCGCCTCGAGCTTCGACACGTCGACGGTCTCGGGCACGCCGGTGCGCGAGGCCCGGTAGTACGCGGTCACGGCACCGAGGGCGGCGAACGCACCGGTCACGTACTCACCGATTTCTCCGGCGACGGTCAATGGCGCGTCGGTCATGTGCCCGTGCGTGGCGAGTGCGCCCGAGCGCGCCTGCAACACGGGCTCGGGGAGCTCGCGGTAAGAGTCGGGCCCACCGCCACCGAAGGACGAGAGGGCAACGCGCACCAGCGGCCCGGGCTCGTCCGCGTCGAGTATCCCGAGACCGCCGAGCACGATGTCGGCGTCCGTCCACCAACCCGCCGTTGACCGCGCGGCCACCCGCTGCGATGTCCGCAGGTACGTGTACAACTCACGCCGCTCGGTCGGGAGTGGGTCGACGGCCACCACGTCGGCGCCGAGATCGGTCAACAACTTCGCGCAGTACGCACCCGCGAGATCGTGCGTGGCGTCGAGCACCCGCAACCCGTCGTAGATCATGCGATCCCGCTCGGTGCCGGTCGGAACATCGGGACGACCACCGACGCGTCGGTGACAGTCGGGAATGCGAGGGGGCGGAAGACCACCTCCATCGGGTCGCCCGCGTGCAACGAGCCGGGATCGACGTCGACGAGGAGCGTCACGATCCGCACTGCGGGATCGTCTTCCAACGCCACCAACGCGGTGACGAACGGGACCATTCCGGCGAAGGCAGGGAGGAACGCCCGCTCCACCACCGCCCAGGTAAAGAGCGATCCGCGACCGATCGTCGCCTGCCACGACGGGTGACCACCACACGTCGGACACACCGACTCCGGATACCAGCACCACCGAGCACATGCGTCGCACCGCGTGACGGCCAACTCGCCCCGCGCGGCCGCCGCGAAGTATCCGGCCACGAGATCGTCGCTGACGTCGGGTAACGGGAAGTCGGCCCGGCGAATCGTCATCGTCAGCGGTCCCGCCCCAACACCAGCGTGCTCGCGTGCTGCCCGGTGTACCCGCCGTATACCGCGACCTCGCAGTTCGGTACCTGCGCCGGCGCAATCCCGCGCAACTGCTTCACGATCTCCACCACGTGCGCAATGCCCAGCACGTACGCGTGCGACAACAAACCGCCGTGAGTGTTGAACGGCAAGCGGCCGCCGTCGTGGGAAAGCGTGCCTCCTTCGACGAACCCACCGACTTCACCCTTGCGGCAAAACCCCATGTCCTCGATCTGCATGAGTGCGACGACGGTGAACGGGTCGTACACAGTCAGCACGTCGACGTCATCCGGCCCGATGCCCGCCATCGCGAACGCACGTGGTGCGCTGAAGACCTGCGGTGTCGAGGTGAACGCCGGCTGTTGACTCCAGTGCTGGCCACTCTCCGAGATTCCTTCGCCGACGCCGAGCACCACCGCCGGCGGGTGAGCGAGGTCGCGTGCACGCTCGATCGACGTCGTGACGTACGCGGCGCCACCGTCCGAGATGAGGCAGGAGTCGAACAGCCGGAGTGGATCGGCGAGCACCGTCGACCCGAGGTACTCGTCCATCGTCATCGTCTTCGTGTGCATCACCGCGTCGGGATGGAGGTTGGCGTGGCCGCGACTCGCAACTGCCACCGCCCCGAACTGCTCAGCCGTCGTGCCGAACTCGAGCATGTGCCGCCGCATGATGGTGGCGAAGTAGACCGGCTGCGGGAAGAACCCGAACGGCACTTCGAGGTTCTGCTTGAGCGACTGGCTCGCATGCACCTCACCGGGGCCGCCCGTCATCGACGCACGCTGGGTCGCCCACGCGACCGGGAACACGTTGAGCACGTGCTGCGCGTCGCCCCGCGCGATCGCGCCCGCGGCCAGATGCGGTGCGGTGCCGGCCCAACTCATTCCACCACCCCACGGTGAGGACCACATCTCGTGACTCGTTCCGAAGTGTTCGTGGAACGCGGCGACGTCGAAGTCGGCGAACGCGGCGTTGTAGGTGAGGCCGTCGATATCGGCGGGTTCGAGTCCGCAGTCGGCGATGGCGCGCTCGGCGGCAACGGCTCCGATCTCCCGCGCCGTGCGACCCGATGCCTTCGTGTAGGCGGTCTCGCCGATACCGACGATCGCAACCCGACCCGAGACGTCGTCGAGGTCGGTCGCGTGCCCCCAATCCGGAGTGTTTCCCACGAAGTCTGAGGCTACCGTCGCCGTGCATGGCGTCTGCTCTTCCCGAGACCGACGACGCGACGCTCGGGCACCTCAACGTGATCGAGTACTCCCGGGAGGACGCGCGCTGGCAGACTCCGCACGAGATCGTCGAACGAGACGGTGTCCTCCTCTTCACCGGCGCGTCCGAGTTTCCGGCGTTCTCGAACGGCGTCCGACGCGTCGACGACGCCGTGCCCGGGGCCACGGTTGTCGCGATGGCCACGGAGTTCTTCGCGACGCGCGACCGTGGGTTCTCGTTGTGGACCCGTGAGATGCCCGTGGACGACGACCTCGCGGTCGCGGCGACGGCCGCCGGTATCAACGCGCTCGGCAACGGCTCACCGCAGATGATCTGTCGCGATCGCGTCGAGCCGGGCGCGCTGGCTGCTGACGTGACCCTCGAACCGATCACGACGCGGGAGCAGGTGGATGCGTACGCCGAGCTGAGCGGCGAGGCGTATTCCGTGTACGGCGCGCCGGCCGAGGCCACTGCATCGCACTTCAACGGTCCGAACGCGATGGTCGGGCCCAACGTCCACGGTGTGCTCGCTCGGCTCGACGGCGAACCCGTCGGCGGCGCCCTCATCCTGCTCAGTCACGGTATCGCAGGGGTGTACTGGGTCGGAGTGCTCGAAGCGGCCCGGGGTCGCGGGATTGCGTACACCGCGACGGCGCACCTCACCAACCTCGCCTTCGACCTCGGGGCCCGCAACGTGCAGCTCCAGGCATCCGAGATGGGTGAACCCGTCTACCGCCGCATGGGCTACGAGGATCTCTACCGCGCTCGTCTCCACCTCTTCTTCCCGCCGGGGTGGTCCATGTAGCCATTGACTCCGACACCGAACAGCGGTTCAATCGCCGAGTCGGCGCCGGTGCGTCGAGGGGCAGCAGGAGGGTTCACGATCAAACGCACCAATCGCACACTGTGGATCGCAATCGCGCTGGTCGTGGTCGTGGTGGCTGCGGGCGTATTCGTGGTCACCCAGGTCTCAGACTCCGGGACCGAATCCCCGCGGCCGACC
>JBDUBS010000423.1:0-4628 GCA_040003875.1 Acidimicrobiia bacterium
CGCGGGGACTCCGAAACTGCGGCGGTTGCACCGGCACGACCCGGGCGACGGTCCAGACGGTGCCCGACGGATCCGCCACGGTGCGCGCTCGGGCAAAACGGCTCACTTCTGTCCGCGACCTCGCCCGATGACCGAACTCCGTCTCCGACCGATCTCCTCGGGATCGAGGCGCCAGGCCCGGAAGTACGTCTGTTCGTTGTCGATCCCTTCGGCGACCGTCACCTTCTCGTTGACGTCGTACAGCTGCTTCAGATTCCGGACCGCGCCCTGGTCGTTGCCGGCGATGTCGGCGGCGAGCCGCTGCGCGGTCGGCAGCAGGTCCGCGTGCGGGACGACGTGGTTGACCAGGCCGGCTGCGAGCGCGTCGGTCGCGCTGAGAAAGTTCCCGGTGAGACTCATCTCCTTGGCCCGGCGGAAGCCGACCGCCGCGGGCAGGAACACGCTCATCCCACCCGCCGGCATCACGCCGACCCGGGCGTGGGTGTCACCGAAGAACGCCTGCTCCGACGCGATGAGGAAATCGCAGGCGAGCGCCAGCTCGAACCCACCCGTCACACACGCTCCGTTGATCGCGCCGATCACGGGCTTGGTCGCCCGCCACAGCGCGGCGAACGGACTCACGCGGGCGTCGTCGGCGCCCCCCACGAGGTTCTTGCCGCCGTCCGACAGTTCCCTGAGGTCGAGGCCGGCGCAGAACGCGGGGTCGGCGCCGGTCAGGACGACCACGTCGACCGTGGTGTCGGCCTCCGCATCGAGGAGGGCCGCGCCGAGTTCCACCTGCAACGCGACGTTCAGGGCATTACGGGATTCGGGTCGGTTGAGGGTGATCGTGCGGACCCGGTCCACCGTGGCGACTATTGCGAGATCGGTCATTCGGGCAGGGTAGAGCGCGATGGCCTCACGAGATCTCGTAGACGACCTTGACGTGGATCTGCATGTCCTGGGTCCCGGCCGACACCGGAACGGCCGCCGACGCGTCGCGAGCCACCGCGCCCTGCGCGAACGACAGGCCCGTCGGGACCGGGTCGCGCTCCTCGACGATCGTGCGTACGGCGCCGAGGTGCACGTGCGCGGCTTTCGCGAGCTGCGCGGCTTGGTCGTGAGCCGCGACCACCGCACGCGACCGAGCCTGGCGGACGACGGGACCGGTGTCCTCGATCGACAGCTCGATCGAATCCACCCGGAGGTCGTCGCCCCCGAGCTTCGCCGCCGCATCGATCACCTTGCCCGCGTTCGGCACGTCGTGGGTCTTGGCCGTCATACGGGTCGAGACCGTGTAGCCGGTGATGTGACCGAACTTGTCGAAGGTGGGATACATCGAGATGTTGGAGGTCTGGATGTCACGCTCCGGCACGCCCACGAACTTCAGCGCATTGGTCACGCCTTCGACGCGCTGGGCATTGGCGGCCAATGCTTCGGTCGCGGACACGCCACGTGAATCGGCACCGAGGCGGATGGTCGCGGTGTCGGGAACCCCGGCGGCAGTGCCGGTCGAACTCCCAGTGATGGTGCGGACCGAGTGATCGGAGGCCGCATCGGCCGTGGTGGGGGAACAACCGGTGATCGCGAGCAGCGCCGCAATCGATCCGAGGGCGAGCAGGAAACGGGTCAATCGCAGGCGCATCTCGTTACTTCCGGTCGAGGTTCGGCACCCGCTTCGACGGTCCGGCCCGGCCCATGGTTCCCGGAAGTTGTCGCACGGGCCGTTCCCTTGAGGCCCTGGGTTGTGCTCGTGGCTCCCAACCCCCAGAATGGTGTCACGATGCCCGAGCTGAGCGCCGATCACACCGTCGCCTCCGCCCCGGTTGTCGCCCCTGACAACCAGGCGCCGAGTGGACCGACTCTGATGCTTCGGCCGCGCCTGGTGTTCCGGGTCGTGGGCCCCGGGTTGATCGTCGCCGGTGCGGTCGGGGTGGCCGCCGGCTACCTCGTCGGCGCGGGGATCGCGATCGTCGGTGTCTTCTGTCTGGTGGCGTGGCTCCAGCGCATCTCGGTCGACGAGCAGCAGATCGTCATCCGCGGCGTTCGATCGTCGACCACCCTGCCGATCGGCTCCATCGACGAGGTCCGCCTCCGGCGGGTTCCGCTCGGCCCGAAGCACGGCCTGGGCAAGAGCTACCGGTTCGGACCGTTCTCGTCGACCCCGATCCGACTGCGCCTGATCCACGCCGACGTCACCCTCGTCCAACTCACCGCCATCTACTGGGATGGCTGGGCCGCACTGGTGCGCTACCTCCTCGCCGTCCCCGCCATCGACTCCGACAACCGCACCGAGGGCCGCCTCGAACGCTACGGATGATTGGGCTCGTTCGCTCGCACTCCTGATCGTCATCCCCTTCGTGGGGCTCGCTCCGCGCCGGCTCACCTCCGCAAGCTCCGGCTCGGGCGTGGATGGTCATGCAGCTCGATTTCTCTGCGAACTCCTTGACATCATAAATCCGGATATTTATTATCCGGATAATGAAACTCTCCGATGGCGTCGAGTCGGGTGTGCACGTCACGACGTTGCTGGCGGTGCTGCCCTCGGATGCGGCGTTGCCAGCGGCCCGGCTGGCCGAGTTCCACGGGGTGCCGGCCGCGTACCTCGCGAAGCACCTGCAGGCGCTGAGCCGGGCCGGGATACTCGAGTCGGTCCAGGGTCCCCGCGGGGGATACCGCCTCGCGCGGCCGGCGGCCGAGATCGCGGTGCTCGACGTCGTCGAGGCGATTGACGGTACCGAGTCGGCGTTCCGGTGTCACGAGATCCGCCGGCGAGGGCCTGCGGCCCAGCCCGCGAGTGCGTACCCGTTGCCGTGCGGCATCCAACGCGTGATGAACAGTGCCGACACGGTGTGGCGTGCGTCGCTGCGGAGCGTGACCGTCGCCGACCTGGTGACCACGGTCGCCGCGGAGGCATCCCCGGCCGGCCTCGTCGCCGGCGCACACTGGCTTCAGGAGGTATTGCCATGAAGACGTTGCTCACCGGCGGCACCGGCGTGGTCGGGCGGTCGCTCGTCCCGAGGCTGGTCGCGGCCGGTCACGAGGTGCGCGCGGTCTGCCGTCGCGAGGAAGCCGCAACCTGGTTGCGCAGCGTCGGCGCCGATCCGGTCACGGTCGATCTCTTCGACGCCGACGCGGTGTTGGATGCGGTGAAGGGCCGAGGCCGTCCTGCACCTCGCGACCAATGTCCCGACGCTCACCAAGGCCGGGCGGCTGAAGGGCTGGGAGACGCACAATCGTCTGCGGGTGGAGGCCACCCGGAATCTGGTCGCGGCGGCCCGCGTGGCCGGCGTCGACCGGCTCGTCAAGGAGTCGATCACCTTCATCTACCGCGATGCGGACGACACAATGATCGACGAAGACGCACCGCTGCTTGACGCGGGTGGGCTCCTTGCCCCAACCATCGAGGGGGAGGAAATCGCATCCGAGTTCGCGGCCGACGGCATCGCCACGGTGTTGCGATTTGGCTTGTTCTACGGGGGGATCGACAACCGCGGGACCCTCGACGCGTTGAAACTGGCCAAGCTGGGCCGCTCGTCGATCGCCGGGCCCAAGACGGCCTACATGTCGTCGATCCATTGCGACGACGTCGCGACCGCGGTCGTTGCTGCGTTGACGCTCGGGTCGGGCATCTACAACGTCACCGACGACACGCCCGTGACCCGCGGTGACTATCTCGCCGCGTTCGCGTCGGCGTTCGGCATCAGGACGCCCAAGCCGACGCCCGCCGCGGTGGTCAAGCTCGCCGTCGGTTCGGGTGCGGCGGGCCTGGTGGCGTCGCAGCGCGTGTCCAACGCGAAGTTTCGTTCGGAGACCGGATGGTCACCGACCTATCCCGACGTTCGGGCGGGGTGGATGGCGGAAGCCGCGTCCCGGAAGGAAGGCCAACGATGAGGGAACGGATCCTGCGCATCGGATTGCTCTACGAGGCCGGTGCGTTGGCGCTGGTGGGGTTCTGGGCGGCGTTCGCGCCGCGCTCGTTCTACGCCGACTTCCCGGGGGCCGGCCGCCACTGGATCTCGCCGGACGGCCCGTACAACCAACACCTGGTCCGCGACGTCGGCGAACTGAGCTTGGCGCTGCTGGTGGTGATGGTGGCGGCGCTCGTGACCCTGTCGATCCCGTTGGTCCGCACCGCGTTGGTGGCCGTGATCGTGAACGGTGTGCTGCACGTCGTGTACCACGCGCGCCACCTCGATCCGTTTTCGTCGAGTGACGGCTTCGCAGTGATCGGGAGCCTGGTGCTCGCGCCGATTGTCGCAGTCGGATTGCTGGTGCTCACCCGCTCGCCCGGGCGGATCGCCCCGGGATCGTGACCGCTCAGCGGCGACCCACGTTGGGACGCTTGCCGTGATTGGCCTTGTTGCGGCGGGCCCGCAGCTTGCGCTTCTTGGTCTTCTTGCTCACAACAGTTCCTCCGAGGCGAAGCGGGCAGGGTAGTCGACGGGGACCGCTGTGAGCGGGCCGGAGGGACGGATCGCTCCCGGACGGCCGCCGCCGGACGTGAACTACCAGGTCATGCCGATCGTGGCCCGCATCGCCGCCTCGAATGCGGCGTCATCGAGCTTGGCGCGCGTCGCGAGCACCATCTCCGAATCCGCGCCGACGGGCACCCGCAACGGCGTCGACTCGTCCTCGATCGCGTCCGC
>JBDUBS010000041.1:0-4616 GCA_040003875.1 Acidimicrobiia bacterium
TCGTGAGGATGTTGACGACGCTCACGCCCGAGCCGCGGCCGCCGACGTTGTGCTGGAGGGCGAAGCCGTGACGCATCTCGACCTGGCGGCCACCGGCATCGCCGCGCAGCTGCCACCAGCACTCGGTGAGCTGTGCGATTCCGGTGGCGCCGATCGGATGCCCCTTGGCCAGGAGGCCACCGGACGTGTTGACGGGGATTCGGCCGGTGAGTGAGGTCTCACCATCGAGCGACGCGATGCCGCCTTGGCCCTTCTCGAAGAACCCCAGGTCCTCGATGTCGAGGATCTCGGTGATGGTGAAGCAGTCGTGCACCTCGCACATGTCGATGTCGGTCGGGCCGACCCCCGCCATCGCGTAGGCGCGCTGGGACGCGAGCACGGTCGCTTCGAGTCCGACGAAGCTCGTCTTCTCGTGGAGGTACGGGTGGTCGGTGGCCATGCCGAACCCCGCGACGAAGACGGGCCGGTCGGTGAACTCGTGCGCTCGGTCGGCGGGGGCGAGGAGCACCGCGGCGGCGCCGTCGGTCTGCGGGCAGCAGTCGAGGAGGTGGAGCGGTGAGCAGACGGGCGGCGATTTCAGCACCTGTTCGACCGTGATCTCGTCCTGGAAATGCGCGTACGGATCGAGCGACCCGTTGTGATGGTTCTTCACCGCCACCGACGCCAGCATCTCGCGGGTGGTGCCGAACTCGTGCATGTGCCGGGTGGCAAACGGCGCGAACAGCACCGGTGCAGTCTCACCTCGGGTGAAGATCGGATGGCCCGCCGCCGCGCGCGACAGGAGCCCTTCCTCGGTCGACTTGTCCCGCATCTTCTCGACGCCGATGACGAGCACCAGATCGTGCACCCCGGAGGCGACGGCCATCGCTCCGACCCGGAAGGCGTCGGATCCGGACGGACACGCATTCTCGATGCGGGTACACGGAATGCCGGCCAGTCCGATGGCCGTCGGCACGGTGTTCCCGCCGATGCCTTCCTGACCCCACAACGTGCCGCGTTGGGTGGCGACGAATGCCGCGTCGACGGACTGGGGATCGAAACCCTTGTCGACCGATGCCACCGCCGCGTTGAACGCGCCAGCCGCCATGTCTTCGTAGGACTGCTCGAACAGCTCGCCCATCTTGATGAGTCCGGCGCCGACGACCGCGACCCGATTCCAACTCATGCGGACACTCCTTCGGGGCGGGCGCGGAGTTTCGACTTGTAGCCATAGACCGGTACGCCGCGTTCTTGGGCGTAGCGACGGAGCACGAGGTCGACTTCGGAACCGACCTCGAGGCCGATGCCGTCGCCGACCACCTGGAGCATCACGCGGGCACCGTCGTCGAGGTCGACGACCGCGATCGGTAGGGGAGCCACGAATGGTGCGGGCATGGTCTGGTTGATCACGTAGGTGTGCACGACACCGTGGCGCGCCAACGCGACCGGCTCGAGCTTCGGTCCGCCGCATGCGATGCACGTGGGGTGGATCGACGGCGGGGTGTTGATGGTCCCGCAGTCGGCGCACTTCCCGCCGAGCAGTTGGAGCATCTCGTCGGCGCCGCGTGCGAACAGTGCGCTCTCCGGCGGCACGCCCATCGGGATCATCTCGCCCGATGGGACGAGTTGCCGCCGTGCGCGCAGGACCTCCGCGTAGGTGGCGTCACGGGCGTCGGCATCGAGGTCGTGCATGATCCGCGCCGCGCCGGGCACCGGTGCGTTGACCTCGACGACCACTCCGGTCGTGCGCCCACCCCCGGTCCCGACGATCCCGACCGGTCCGATGGTGTCGAACGCCGCGACTGCTCCGACGAGTGCTGCGGCGGCCGCGGTGTCGCCGAGCGACGCGTAGGTGGCGGCGGACGCCACGGTTCCGGCACCGACTGCCTTGGCGATCACCGATCCGAGCCGGCCGTCGGGATCGGGGAGCGACCACGCCCGGACGTCGAGCGCGGCGAGATGCTCGGCCACCTCGCGTACGTACGGGACGAACATCTCCTCGCGAAAGAGGCGAGGGTCATAAAGGTCGCGGGTGTGTCCCTCGCCGTCGCCGCGGTAGCGGTCGAGGAGTGGATGACTGCGGGTGACGCGAGCGGTCATGACCGCCGGGCCTTCGTTCGCCGTGAGCACGACCGCAGCTGCGCCCGCGCCGCACCGGGCCTCGAAGGCGGTACCGAGACCGGGTACCAACGCGTCGGAGACGACCGCGATCGCGATCCGGACCGAACCGGCGGCCACCGCATCGGCGGCACCGAGCAGCGCCTCGATCCCGGAGTGCGGCGATCCGCTCATCAGTGCGCCGGTGGCGTTCGGACTCAGCGCGAGGGCCGCTGCCAGAACGGCGTGGCTCGGCCCTTCCGCGAAGGGCGGACGGGTGCAGCCCCACCACAGCCCGTCGACGGTGCTCGGGTCGACGGCGCCTGCGACCAGGGCCCGGCCCGCAGCCGCCGCCGCGAGGGTGAGCGTGTCCTCGTCCGGCGCGCACACCGCGCTGACCGTCCGACCTCCCTTGCGTCCCCAGGCGGCACCGATGTCGCTCGCAGTCACCCGCAACGTCGGCGCGGCAGCACCAACTGCACTGATGGACACGGAGGCGCTCATGAGGGCGGGAACTCTACCGTCGCCCGGGAATCGGTGATCCGGGCCTCAGGTCGGGCCGACGCGGGCGCTCAAGTAACGTCGTCGGTTCTGGTGGCGTAGCCGAGTGGCTTCAGGCAAGGGTCTGCAAAACCCTGGACGTGGGTTCGATTCCCACCGCCACCTCCATTTTGGTCATACCGGCATTTTCGTCATGCCGGCTTGGTTCGTCAGAGCGCCATTGTTCGTGATGCCGACCCGTCTGGGTACGGCCTGAGACGGCGACCCGTTGGCCCTGGGCGTCCGCGAGACTGTCGGGCTCTCGAAAGGGGTCCAGTGGGTCGGAACGGAATCACACGCGCCTTCGCGGCAGGGGTGGGCGCACTCTTGAGTGTCGTCGTGGCGTTGCCCGCCGGAGCGGCGACGGCCGAGCGGGATACGGCATCGGTCCGGGCGATCGTCGATTGCCTGACCACGCGGAATCCGGTGATCGCTCCCGTCGGCTGGCAGCAGTCGCGGTTCACGACCGACATCGCGGCCGACACCGCCGTCGACGCGCAGAGCGCGTTGTGGCTCCAGGTCGACAACTGGCCGGTGTCGTTCACGGGCGGGCCCAACGCCTGCTGGTACGGCGGCCGCATCATCGGGACGTTTCCCCAGACGACCCGATGGGACCAGTACCACCACACCGGCGGCCTCAATTTCCAGAGCGACCGGTTCACGCTGCTCGGACTGCGCGTCCACAACTACGGCGACGGAATCCGCGTGCGCGATGGCGCGCGCGACTTCACCATCAGCGGTGCGCACCTCTCGTTCATCCACGACGACTGCGTCGAGAACGACCAGCTGTATACGGGCGTGGTGGAGGACAGCCTGCTCGACGGCTGTTACGTGGCGTTCTCGGCCCGGCCGTCGTCGGGCGACCAGGTCGACGGCCACACCAACACGTACACGATCCGCGACAACGTGGTCCGGTTGCAGGCCATGCCGACGGTCTACAAGGGAAAGGCCCCCGGGCACGGTGGATTCTTCAAATGGGCCGACAAGGGCACGAAGGTCTCGCCGAAGCTCGTGGTGCGCGACAACGTGTTCCGAGTGGACTCCAGGCCGAACCACCAGACGCTCGGCCTGCCCGCGGGTTACGACGTGAAGTGTTCGAACAACGTGGTCGTCTGGCTCGGCAAGGGGCGCTACCCCGACCGACTCCCCAAATGCTTCACCGTGACGAGGGACCGGAAGGTGTGGGACCGCGCCGTCGCCGCGTGGCACGCCGCACATCCGCTGAACCCGTAGCCGCAGACGCCGTGCCTGATGCGCGTGGTGTCCAGCGTGGTCGGGGTGCCCCGCGCCGGGTGCAGTATGCCGTGACGGGCGTTCGACCTGCGTGACCGGGTCGATCAGTTTCGCGGCACCTGGATCCACGGGAGTTCCTTGTCGGTGCGCGGTTCGCCCGGGAGGCCGAGGATGCGCTCGCCGAGGATGTTGCGCAGGATTTCCGAGGTCCCGCCCTCGATGGAGTTCGCGCGCGCCCGCAGGAACATCTTGCGGACGTCGAGACCGCCGGTGAGGTTGGCCGACTCGGGTCGCACGAAGTCGTAGTGGTCGATCAACACACCTTCGGGGCCGAGCAGGTTGATGGCCTCCGAGTAGATGCGCTTGTTGACCTCGGCGAACGCGAGCTTGCTGACCGAACCCTCGGGACCTGCGATCCCCGCCTTTCGGTTCTGGCCGGCGCGGATGTTGGTGAGCCGCAACACCTCGGCCTCCACCCACAACTTCATGACCGCGTCACGAGCGACGCGGTCGGTTCGGTCCGCGGCCGGCCGCTCTCGCCACACGTGCATCAACTCGCCGATCGGCCCCGACTCGCGCGCCGCGACCGATCCACCGATCGTCACCCGCTCGTTCATCAGCGTGGTCATCGAGACCCGCCACCCGTCACCCACGTCGCCGACCCGGTCGAGGTCGGGCACCCGCACATCGGTCAGGTAGACCTCGTTGAACTCGGCCTCACCGGTGATCTGGCGCAGCGGGCGGACCTCGACCCCGACGGACCGCAT
>JBDUBS010000325.1:0-4606 GCA_040003875.1 Acidimicrobiia bacterium
CCTCGTCCGGCGCCTCGATGATGTTGAGGAAGTCCCACTGCCCCATCAGCGCGTATTGCGCGACGACGGTGAGGCCCATCGATTCGACCTCGTCGGTGACCTCACGCAGTCGTTCGGGGTTCTCACGCAGGGTCGCCCAGCCACCCGGGCCCAACGTGCTCAGCATCGCGTAGGTAGGCACGGATCGACACTACCCCGGGCCCAGCAGGTCCAACCTCACCCCGTCGAGGTCGGGGAACGGCGTGAAGCTCACACCGAACTCCGCGCACCAGCGGGCGAGCCCGTCCTTGGCGTAGACGATGTCGGCCAGGGCCGCCGCCTTCCGGTCGCTGGTGCCGTCGCCGACCAACACCGTCGTCCGGCCCCGTCGGTGGGCATCCTTGATCGGCGCCTGTTTGCAGGTACCGCAACTCGAGCAGGCGCAGCACCGATCCTCGTGCGGGAACTCGAGGGCCCCGGTGGTCCAGTCGACCGAGTTGGTCACGATCGGTATCCCGAGGTCGCCGACCGACTCGTGGACGTAGAACCCGAAGCCGTCGGAGACGATCGTCACCTCGGCCCTGGCCGCGCGTAGATCGGCGACCAGCCGGTGCACTCCCGGATCGATGGTCACCTCCGCCGCGGTGGCGGCGAGCAGCTCCCGATCGACGGGGAGAAGGTCCCACTCGTCGAGGAGGCACACCCGGCTCCCGATCGCGCCCGCCGAGTACTCGGCCTCGACCGCCCGCCATTCCGGCGCACCGAGCCGCTCGAGCAGGTGCACCCCCGTGTCGGTCGTGCTGATCGTCCCGTCGTAGTCGAGGAAGACCGACAGTTGTGAGGGATCTGCGACGCGCATCGCGCCAGGGTATGGCGGTTCGTCCCCATCGCCTCCGCAAATGGTGCACAATGGCCGCCTTCACTGGGAGGTGGACGAGTGGATCTCGACCGGAGACAGTTCCTCAAGCGCGCCGGAATCACGGGCGGCGCGCTCGCCGCGATCGCAGCCCTGCCCGGCTGCAAGACCCTGTTCCCGCCGGGCTACAACCCCGGTTCGACGATCCTCGACGGTGTGGCCGCCGATTCGCCGATCGACACCGTCGTCATCGTGATGAGTGAGAACCGCTCGTTCGACCACTGGCTCGGATGGCTCGGCAGCCACCAGGGCTACGTCGACGCCGGCCGCTCGCAGTACGGGAAGTTCTTCACCGTCGATGCCAACAACCAGGCGGTCCTTGCCAGCCCGAACGGACCGGTCGCCACGCACCACATGGTCGGCTGGGACGTGCTGAGCAACCCGTATCGCGGCTGCGACCTGAGCGACCCGAACCACGGCTGGACGGCCGGCCGCGCGCAGCGGGACCTCGGGTTTCTCGCCGCCAGCGCCAACGACGACGTGCTGCCCGCCGGCTACTACGTGGCCGAAGACCTCGCGTTCACGCGCAACTTCGTGAAACGGTTCACCACGTTCGACGACTATCACGCATCACTCCTCGGACCCACGTGGCCGAACCGGCACTACCTGCACGGTGCGCAGTCGGGCGGCAACAAGTCCAACGCGTTCCCGGCCCAACCGTTCGACTGGCCCCTCATCTGGGAGAAGCTCGCAGCCGCGGGCGTGTCGGCGAAGTACTACTACTCGGACCTGCCGTTCCTCGCGTTGTACGGGCCGCGAATGACGCCGTTCCTCGCGCCGATCGCCGACTACTTCACCGACTGCGCGAACGGCACGCTCCCCCACGTCGTGATGGTCGACCCCGCCTTCAACGGCGCCAACCAGAACGACGACCACCCGCTCGCCGACATTCGCAACGGCCAGGCGTTCCAGCAACACGTCTTCCGGGCGTTCACCGAGTCGCGGCATTGGGAGAAGGGCGTGTACATCTCCACCTACGACGAGTGGGGCGGCTTTTACGACCACGTTGCGCCGCCACACTTCCCCGACGACCGGGCCAACGCCGTCGACACCGAGGACTTCTCCCAGGCGGGATTTCGCGTTCCGGTGATACTCGCGTCGCCGTTCGCCCATGCCGGGTTCGTCGACCGTCGCGCCTACGACCACGCGTCGATCCTGCGCTTCCTCGAGTGGAGATTCCTCGGTGCACCGCCCGAGGGCCCCGGCAAAGCGGGCGATTCGTGGTTCCTCACGCGGCGCGATCAGTACGCGGCGAACCTCGGGGCGAGCCTGTCCGGCAAGCTGATCGACAAGGAGATGTACTTCGATCTCAACGCGCCGATCGCCCCGCCGACACCTCCGTGTGGCACGCCGGCCGCGCTCTCACCAATGGCCCGTTCGGTGCTCGAAGCCAACGACCCGGCGTTCGACCAGAACGCCTGGCATACCTACCTCGACCGAGAAGGCTTCAAGGCCCCGGCGTAACACCACCAACGCGACGCGAAACAGAACGAATGAAAATGGGAGGTCGGGCAACGTTGCCCGGCCTCCCATTTTCGATGGTCGCCCGCTGGGGGTAGACGACCACAGCCATTCGACTACCGACCGATCGTCGGGTCGGGCGAAGGACCTCCCGACATCTCCAGCTCCGGACCGTCGATCCCGACGATGTCGAGTTCGTTGACCGAGAGGTTGTCGTAGGCGAGCACACCCATCTCCGGGATATCGAGGCCCATGATCTCGTCCTCGGCCTTCGAGCGGATGCCGCCCTTCATCACCTTGTTCTGGATCCTGAAGAAGGCGAAGGCGATTCCGAGGAAGACGGTGCAGATCACCAACGCACCCACGGCCTGGGCACCGAGCTGTCGCGCACCGAGGTCCGCGTCGTAGAGGATCCCGGTGACGCCGGTTGCAGTCGCGGCCGCACCCTTGGTCGTCAGGTTCCAACCGGCGCCGTACTCACCGCTCGAGAAGATCCCGACGCAGAGCACGCCGAAGATCCCACACACCCCGTGGACCGAGATGGCACCTACCGGGTCGTCGATACCCCGGCGTTCGAAGAAGAACACCGACTCGACCACGATGATCGCCGCAATGATGCCGATGACCGCCGCGGCCCACGGCTGGATGAACGCACACGGGGCGGTGATGGCCACGAGGCCGGCGAGCATGCCGTTGGCCATCATTCCGGGGTCCGGCTTGCCCATGCGCTTCATCACGTAGAACATCGCTGCGGTGGCGCCGAACGCGGCCGCGATCGCGGTGTTCACGGCAACCACTGCGAACCGCACGTCCGTCGCCGCGAAGGTCGACGCGGCGTTGAATCCGAACCAACCGACCAGCAGGATGAACGTGCCGAGGAAGGCCATCGGGATGTTGTGGCCACCGAGCGTACGCGGCTTCCCGTCCGCCCCGAACTTCCCGATCCGTGGTCCCAACACGATGGCGCCGGCCAAAGCCGCGACCCCACCCATGGCGTGGACGACACCCGACCCGGCGAAGTCCACGTAGCCGAATCCGAGCTTCATGCTGTTGCCGAGCTGGCTCAGCCAGCCGCCACCCCAGGTCCAGGCGCCGAAGAGCGGGTAGAAGATCGTCCCGACGAAGAGGCCCCAACCGACGAAGGCCTTCCAGTTCCACCGTTCCGCCATGGAGCCGGTCGGAATGGTGCCGGTCGTGTCCATGAACGCGACCATGTAGAGGAACATGGCGGCGACCGGCGCCGAGTTCTTCAGCCCGTGCAGGTTCGACAGCGCGAACCCCCCGTGCCAGAGGAACACCCAGTGCCCGCTACCGATCAGTGGCCCGCCGGTAGATCCGTCCAATCCGAAGGTCCCCGGAAAACTGAAGCCGCCGAACATGAAGGCGTAGCCCACGAAGAAGAAGCCGACGAAACCCAATCCGAAGATCGCGAAGTTGGTCGACACCACGTGCGCCGCGTGTTTCGCCCGACAGAACCCCGTTTCGACGAGCGCGAACCCGGCTTGCATGAAAATGACGAGAACGGCTCCCAACACGACCCACAACAGGTTGAGGCTGACGCCGACATCACCTGGTGCGACCGACGGTGTTCGGTACGCCGGCTTCGGTACATCGGCCGCGAACGCCGGCACCGCGAAGAGGGCCACCAGCGCGGTGATGAGCACCACCGCTAATCCCAGACGCCTGAGCTTCGAGCTCACGAATTTCCTCCCAATGTCGTTGACGACCACGAGCCTCGTTGCCCACGAATCGCAGATGTCCCAATAGCGATGAGCGGACGTTACGGACGCGATGTTTCGCAAACGCAGCCACAGTGTGAAGGAACCAAGGCCGGACCCTGACCGCTGCATGACGAGCGGAGTCACCGGGATCTCCCGGCCTCCGATCGCGAATCCAGGAGTGCTGTGGCACGCGTCTTGATGCCCCCCAATACAGTGCTGGTATGGCTGAGCCCACCGTCGTTGCGATCGTCCCCCACACGCATTGGGACCGGGAGTGGTACTCGCCGTTCCAGGCGTTCCGGATCCGGCTGGTGAAGCTGCTCGACGAGCTGCTGCCGCTGCTCGAACACGATCTGTCATACGCACGGTTCCTCCTCGACGGCCAGACCGCGGTCCTCGACGACTACCTCGAGGTCCATCCCGAGGCCGCCGAACCGCTCGGTCGACTCGCCGCGAGCAATCGGTTGTCGATCGGTCCGTGGATGATTCTCATGGACGAGTTCATGGTGTCGGGCGAGACGATGGTGCG
>JBDUBS010000685.1:0-4605 GCA_040003875.1 Acidimicrobiia bacterium
TCCATCACCGCCTCATCGAGCGCGGGTGTCGTGGCGTACACGTGGTACGAGAGCGCGCTGTGCGGGGCTCCGAATCCCGCAACCGACGTGTCCGCCCCGCCGAAGTTGAACAACACGAACGGCTCGGTGAAGACGAAGTGTTCCCGATCCACGCTGCGGATAGCGTTCGTCATGCGTTGCGCAAACGGCGTGATGAGCGATGCCTCGAGGTCGGGACATCCACTGATGCACGACGACCAGTTCGTGCCCGGCCACGGTTCGTTCATCAGGTCGTACCCGAGGACGTACGGCTCGCTCGCGACCGCCGCCGCGATCGAGTGCACGGCTTCTGCATAGTGCTGCTGGATGCCGATGCCATCGGGCCCGGGAGCGTTGGCCCAGAAGTTGTCGAAGGCCCGCTGCATCGCCGGGTTCGTCACGTAGTAGGTGGGGAACGGGTCGTTGGGGTTCGGGAGACCATCGGTGAGCGTGGCCCACTCCGGAAACCCGTTGCCGTGCACGAGCGGCCCGAAGCCGTCCTGATGGAAATCGAGCTGGGTGAAGATCTGTTCCTGCGCGAGGACGCGCAGCGTCTCGGCGATCGAATCGACGTACGCGTGGTCGATGACGCCGGGCTGGGGCATCACCGCGCCGAACACGACGCCGAGCCGCACCGCGTTGAATCCCTCGTCGTGGAGGAACCGAGCGTCGTCGGCGCCGAATCCGGCCGCCGCTGGTGAGATCGGCGGGAACTTCTGGACGAAGTTCACACCACGGAGCGTGGTCACGCGACCGTAATGGTCGGTGAACCAACGCCCGGTGTGGCCCAGTTCGGCCCGGGGGCCGACCGGCGGACGGAAGTCCGGCCGCGGAACGCACGCAGTGGCGAGTACGACCACGGCCGCGACGACGGTGACCAGGGACCGACGACGAAACGCTCCGCGACTCATGATCGCGAGAAGCTAGGGCGCACGACTCAAAAGGGCAATCAACCGCTTCACGGTGCTTGCCGCATTTGTGGATTCGTGGGAAGGTTCGACCGGGCAGTCGGGCGGCTGCACGGGAGGGATGCACATGTCACGGGCAAGTTTTCGGTCGGTCCTCGTTCGGGTCGCGCTGGTTGTCGGATTGGTCGGAGTCGCGCTCCCCGTCCTGGGTGATGCCACGGCCGGCGCGTTACCCAACACGACCACGCCGAGTCTGACCCTGAACCGAACGATCCGGACCACACCGTTCACGGGAACGTCGTCGTCGATGCGCGACGGCGAAGGTTCCGCATTCGTCCCCAACGACCCCGCGCATCCCAACATCGACGGCACCGACTCACTGTGGCTTGCCGAGGACAACGGCCGCGCCGCATGGGAGATCAACCCCTACACCGGCGCGCTCAAGTCGAGCATTCGCGACGCCACGTGGCAGGCCACCAAGCAGTACAGCAGCTCGTCCGGGACCGGCACCGGCGCGTCGGCTGGCGCGAACCGCGACCCCGACATCGAGTCGATGGCGTACGACACGACGAACGACACCCTTTACGTCTTCAGCGGTAAGTGCTGCCAGACCGGCGTGCTCCCGACCTCGTACCGCCTGAAGCGCGCCGCGGATCACACGTTCCACCCCGAGGCGTGGCAGGCGCTGCCGGCCGGTTCGGACTACACCGCGTCGGCCTGGCAGCCCCAGGACCACAAGGTGTACGTGGGTGTCGGCAGCGACATCCGTACCTACGACTTCGCCACCAACGTCTCCGGTTCCACGTTCAAGGTCAGCGGCGTGTCCGGCATCTACGGCATGAGCTTCTCGGACGACGGCAACGACCTCTTCGTGGCGCGCTCGTCGGTGAAGCTGCTCCGCGTGAACTGGAACACCAAGACCTTGATGTCCGGCTGGTCGATCGACCTGACGCCTTTTGGCATGAAGGACAGCCGCGCGGTCGAGTTGATCAACGACCAGTTCTACGTGCTCGACGGATACGACGGTCGTCAGACGAACGACCCGCTGCGCTACGCGGTGTTCGTGTTCGACGTGTGTTGCGGGTCCGTCACCTCACCGCCGGTGGCGTCGTTCTCCTCGGCGCAGGCCGCCAGCCCGGACTACACGATCCAGTTCACCGACACCTCGACGAACTCGCCGACCGGTTGGACCTGGGATTTCGACAACAACGGGACGGTCGACAGCACCGCGAAGAACCCGTCGTTCACGTTCTCGGGGTCCGGTGACTTCGCGGTCAAGCACACTGCGTCGAACTCCGGCGGGAACAGCCTGCCGGTGACCCAGACGGTGCACGTGAACCCACCGCCACCTCCCGCGCCGCCCGTCGCGAACTTCTCGTCCGCGTCCGCCACGAGCCCCCCGTTCACGGTCAACTTCACCGACAGCTCCACCGGCGCGCCCACCAGTTGGGCGTGGGACTTCGACAACGACACCGTCACCGACAGCACGGCGGCGAACCCGTCGTACACCTTCGCCGGCGCGGCGACCTACCCGGTGACGCTCACGGTCACCAACGGTTCGGGGACCAACTCGATCACGAAGAACGTCGTCGTGAGCGCCGTCGCCTCCACGATCACACTCGACCCGACGGCCGACTCGTACGTAAGCAAGTCGTCAGCGACGAAGAACTACGCCGCATACACCGACCTCAAGATGTTGGGCTTCAACGGGACCTACGAGTACCACCCGTACTTCCAGTTCAACGTCTCCGGGCTGAGCGGCACACCGACGTCGGCGAAGCTCCGGCTCTTCGTCACCGACGGCGGGACCAGCGGCGGTAACTGGTTCTCCCCCACCGGGAGTTGGACCGAGGCCACCCTCAACTGGAACAACGCGCCTGCACTCACCGGCTCGCCGTTCACGACCGTCGGGGCCGTTCCCATCGGTCAGTGGGTCGACATCGACGTCACCGCCAAGGTCACCGGCAACGGGATCGTCACGTTCGCGTCCACCAACCCGACGACCGACATGGTCACCTTCGCCAGCCGGGAATCGGCCAACAAGCCGCAGCTGATCATCACCCGCTGACCCAGTCAGGGACTGGTCTCAGCGATCGACGGCGGCGCGGTCGGCCACGATCGCGGCTTCGAGCTTCGCGATGCGCGCGCCGCGCACCTGGGTGACTTGACCCGCGTACGTGGCCGCGGGCAGCGAGGCCCAGGCGGCCGCCGCGGCCTGAGCCGTGTCGTCGAGTGCCTCGGGCGCGACCACGGCGTCGAAGTAGCCGGCATCGCGCGCACCAGTGGGCCCATACATGCGCGCGCCAACGACGGCGGCCTGGAAATAGCGGCGACTCAACCGCTCCTCCGCGAACTCGATGGCCCAGCGGGGCAACACCATCCCGATCTGGGTCTCGATGAGACCGATCTGGAATGCGCCGTCCGCACCGATGCGCTCGTCGGCCGCGAGGCACAACAGCGCGCCGGCTGCCACCGCGTGACCGGGGCAGGCGACCACCACGGGCAACCCGGAGGCGAAGATGCGGGTGAAGAGCGCGCCGCCGTCGGAGACGAGCGTGACCATCGCCTTCGCGTCACCCGACCTCATCACGGTGAGATCGAAACCGCCCGTGAGGAACCCCGGCTTCCCGGTGATGCAGAGTGCGCCCACGGCGTCGTCAGCTTCGGCGAGGGTGAGGCACTGACCGAGCGCGGTCAGCACCTCGGACGACAACGCGTTGGCCTTGCCGTGCCCGATCCGGGCCCAGGCCACCGCGTCGCGCACCTCGTAGGCGACGAACTCGCTCCCGCTCTGACTCTCCGACATGCCCGGTTCCTCCGCGATCGGTCGACGACGACGGCACCATACGCGCACGGGACCACAGGACGCCGCGTCGACTACTGCAACACGTAATCGTCAGGGTTCGGATGCCGGGTGCGTTGCCAGAACTCGAGCAACGGAAACGGCCAGTTCTGGGTCACACGGCCGCTCGCGTTCTTGTACCAGGTGTTCACCGTCGCGGCGCCCCAGGCCATACGGGCATTGGCCGCATCCACCGCCGCGTTGTATTCGTCGTGGACACCGGTCCGCACGTCCATCGAACCGACCCCGTGGTCGAGGAGCATCCGAAGGCTCTCCACGATGTACCGGGCCTCGAGTTCGGAGAAGTAGATGATGCTGCCGTTGATCACGATGTTGGTGTTGGGTCCGTACATCAGGAAGAGGTTCGGAAAGTCGGGGATGGTGAGACCGAGGTACGCGCGAGCTTCCCCGTCCCACGAGGAGTGGAGGTCCTTGCCGCCGGCGCCGTGGACCGTCATCGGCGTGAGGAAACTCGACGCCTGGAACCCGGTGCCGTAGATGATCACGTCGAACTCGTGCTCGGTGCCGTCGGCCATCGCGATGCCCGCCTCGGTGATCGCGGCGATGGCACCCACGTCGAGTTCGACGTTGTCCCGTGCGAACGTGCGCGCCCAGATGCCGTTGTCCCGCACGAAGCGCTTGGAGAACGGCGGGTACTTCGGCAGGACCTTCTCGAACAGCTCGGGATCGGGAAACTGCACGCGGTAGTACTCGGTGAAGATCTGTCGCACGAGATCGTTCATGAGACTCACCGACTGCCCGGGCGTTTCGGACTCCCAGCCGTCGTCCACCGCGGCCATCGGCACGAGCACTTCGTGCGACCGCCAGAACACCCAG
>JBDUBS010000264.1:0-4568 GCA_040003875.1 Acidimicrobiia bacterium
TTCGGCCCGTACGCTCGCCCTCCTGACCGTCATGCGTTGCGATTGTTCGCTCCCGGGCTGCTCACCTCCGCAAGCTCCGGCTCGGGTGCGGGCTCGGGGCAGCGTGACAAGGCCGGCACTCCCACGGGCTTCAGGCACGACCGAGCCGGAGCGAGGAACGAGGAGAGCGCCAGAAGAGATGGCAGAACCTGGGAAAATGCTCTGACCTGCTAGTCTTGCGGGGTCGCGCGTCCGCCGACACCCAACTTCTCGCACCCGGTCCCGCTCTGCGACCGGTGCCCCGAGGCTGATGACCGCTCTCCGTTGCAACGTCTCCGATCTGATGCACCACCCCGCCTCACGCCGTCCCGAGCGCATCGCGATCCCGGGGAGCGAACTCGGCGGGGTCGCCGGAGCGCGCTTGTCGGCGGCCCCCCTCGTGGTCGATGTGATGCTCGAACAGGTCCCGGACGGCATCGTCGTGCACGGGACCGTCGAAGCGGAGTACGAGAGCGAATGCAGCCGCTGTCTGAAGCCGGTGCGAGCGGCCTTCGAGGTGCCCGTTCGCGAGCTCTTCGAGCGGTCGCCGATCGAGGGCGACACCTACCAACTCGAGGGCGAAGAGGTCGACCTCGAGTTGCCCGTGCGCGACGCGGTGCTGCTCGATCTGCCCAACGCCCCCCTGTGCCGAGATGATTGTGCCGGCCTGTGTCCCGAATGTGGCGTCGACCACAACGAGACCAGCTGCGATTGCGACCCGAACCCGCCCGATCCCCGATGGGACGCGCTGCGGGCGCTGACCTTCGACGACTGACCCTTCGACGACTGACCGTTCGACGCCCAGCCCTTTTGACCACTGAAAACTGAGGAGCACACGAAATGGCCGTCCCCAAGCGCAAGACCCCTCGCGCCAGAACCCGTTCGCGGCGGGCATCCAACTGGACCATCTCCGCGCCGGCACGTTCGCTGTGCCCGGCCTGCGGCTCGGTGAAGTTGCCCCACACCGTGTGCGGCAACTGCGGGACGTACCGAGGCCGTCAAGTCCTCGACGCGGACTGACGTGAACCATCCGGACGGTCTGGGCGAACGGCCTGGTTCCGATGCCTGAACCGCTCACCGTCGCCATCGACGCGATGGGCGGGGACCACGCGCCGACGGCGATCGTCGAAGGCGCGTTGCAGTCAGTCGACCAGCTGGGCGTTCGCGTATTGCTCGTCGGGGACGAGGCGGCGATCCGAGGATCGCTCCCGGCCGGCGAGCTACCCGACGGTGTGGCCATCCAGGCGACGTCCGAGGTCATCGAGATGCACGACGAGCCGGGTGCGGCCGTCCGCAAGAAGAAGGACTCGTCCGTGGTCCGGGCCGCGGAGGCCGTCAGGGACGGTCGGGCGGATGCGATGGTCGGCGCGGGGAACACCGGCGCCACGATGGCGGCCGCGCTGCTCCGGTTCGGACGGATCCGCGGCGCGTCCCGTCCTGCGATCGGGGTCCCGATCCCGGTGCCCTTCGGTCAACCCCAACTCCTCGTCGATGGTGGTGCGACCGTCGACTGCAGTCCCGAATGGCTCGTGCAGTTCGCGCAGATGGGTCGGGCGTACGCGCAGCTGCGCCTCGGCGAAGCCGAACCAACTGTGGGCCTGCTCTCCAACGGTGAGGAGCCGGGCAAGGGTGACGACCTGCGCAAGCGCACGTTCGCCCTACTCGAGGGCCGGCCGTGGTTCGTCGGCAACGTCGAGGGGCGCGAGCTGATGTCGGGTCACCCCCACGTGATCGTCACCGACGGCTTCACCGGCAACGTCGCGCTCAAGACCGTGGAAGGCGCGCTCAAGGCCGCTGCCCACCTCGTCTTCACCACCCTCGCAGCGCCGGAGGCCAAGGCCGCGGCGGACGTCGTCGCGCCGCTGCTGCTCCAGGGAGTCACCGACTACCTCGACCCCGACACCATCGGCGGTGCCGCGCTCCTCGGCGTGGCCGGGGTCTGTGTGATCTCCCACGGGTCGTCGAGCCCGCGCGCCATCGTGAACGCGGTGGCCCTCGCGACCGAGTGTGTCACCGGCGGTCTCGTCGACCGCATGCAGGACGCGATCGTCGAGCCGACCGATGGCGACGGCGAATCGGCCACCGGAACGGACCGCGGCGGCGCGGTCGAGGAGGAGGAGGCATATGCCCGCTGAAACCCATTCCACCCAGGAGCCACTCGGCGCGGACGAGATCTTCGCCACGGTGCGGTCTCATCTGGCGGAGATTCTCGAGATCGACGACGACACGGTCACGCTCGACGCGAACTTCGCGGACGATCTCCACGCCGACTCGCTTGCGCTCATCGAGTTGGTCGAGGCGATCGAGGAGGACCTCGGCGAGCGGACCGTCGGGTTCAGCTTCGACGACGACGACCTCGGCGACCTGAAGACCGTGCGTGATGCCGTCGACTATGTCGTGGCCCGTCTGGGAGCCACCGCGGCCTGACGGCCGCGACCGGGGAGATGACGCCCGACGACCGCGCTCGCTTCGAGACGCTCCTCGGCTGGAGCTTCGGCGACGACGCAGTGCTGCTCCAGGCCCTGGCCCATCGGTCCTGGTGTGCCGAACACCCCGAGGACGGTTCCAACGAACGGCTCGAGTTCCTCGGCGACGCAGTCCTGGGCGTGGTGGTCACCGACCACATCTTCGGGACCTACCCGAAGCTCCAAGAGGGTGAACTCGCGAAGGTACGCGCGTCGGTGGTGAACGCCGAGGTGCTGGCCGAGGTCGCCGCGGAGATCGCGCTCGGACCGTGCCTGCGCCTGGGCAAGGGCGAGGACTACTCGGGCGGCCGCGAGAAGCCGTCGATCCTGGCCGACGCGATGGAAGCGGTGATCGCCGCGGTCTACCTCGACGGTGGGATGGACGCCGCGTGGACCGTGGTGATGGGCCTGCTCGACCGTCGCATCATCGATGCCGCGACCGGCCCGGGCGGCGACGACTACAAGACCCGCCTCCAGGAACTCGCGGCGCAGCGCTTCGACCGGCTGCCGCGCTACCACGTGCGCGACGAGGGACCGGATCACGCGAAACGATTCTTCGCCACCGTCGTGCTCGACGGCGAGCCATTCGGGCACGGCGAGGGTGGATCCAAGAAACAAGCGGAGCAGGCCGCCGCGCGATCGGCATGGGTTCGGATCAGTGCAGGCGATCCGCCTGTCGGTGCAGGGTGGGGGGGACACGGGGATGCCGGAACTACCTGAAGTCGAGGTGATCCGACGAGATCTCGAGAAGGAGATCGTCGGCAAGAAGGTCAAGACCGTCGAAGTGACCGGCATGCGGACCATCCGTCGGTACAAGCAGCGCAAGCAGTTCAGCGCTGCGCTCGAGGGCGCGAAGATCACTGGCGTCGAACGCCGCGGGAAGTACCTCCTCGTGAAGCTCGAGGGGGGCGATGTACTCGTCATCCATCTCGGAATGTCGGGTCAGCTCCGACGCGTCGCCGGCACCAAGGAACCGCTCGCCAAACACACCCACGTGGTGATCACCTTCACCCAGGGCGGCCAGCTCCGCTTCATCGATCCCCGGACCTTCGGTGAGATGTTCGTGACCAAGCTCGACGCCATCGAATCCCAGGTCGACGAGTTGGCCCATCTCGGCATCGATCCGCTCGCGACCGTGCTCAGCTGGGACTACTTCGGCGAACTGGTGGCGCAGAGACACGGCAAGTTGAAGCTGACCCTGATGGACCAGAAGTTCATTGCCGGGATCGGCAACATCTACTGCGACGAGATCCTCCACCACGCCGGATTGCGCTGGGATCGAATGAGCGACGAGTTGCGGCCCGAGGAGGTACGGCGGCTCTATCGGGCGCTGGGGGAAGTGCTCCAGGACGGGGTCAAGTACCGGGGCTCGTCGCTGGCCGACGAGCAGTACGTCGACCTGTTCGGCCGCAAGGGCTCGTACCAGGACCACCATCAGGTGTACGCCCGCGCCGGGAAGTCGTGCCAGCGGTGCCGGCGCGAGATCGTGCGCGAGAAGGTGGGCGGCCGGTCCACCTTCTACTGCCCGTTCTGTCAGGTGTGACCGGACCCGAGGCGGTCCGGAGGGTCCAGGGCGGAAAAGGCGTGCTTGCGGGTCCCCGACGGGGGTGGGGCCCGTCGCTACGCTCGGCCGGTCAGACGCGCGTGTACGAAGGAGCTGCGGAGTGTTCCTCAAATCGCTGACCCTGCGCGGGTTCAAGTCGTTCGCGGACAAGACCGTGCTCGAGTTCGAACCCGGCGTCATGGTCGTGGTCGGCCCGAACGGGTCCGGCAAGTCGAACGTGGTCGACGCCGTCGCCTGGGTGTTGGGCGCCCAGGGTCCGCGCACGCTGCGCGGCGGCAAGATGGACGACGTCATCTTCGCGGGCACCTCCGACCGTCCCGCGCTGGGTCGGGCCGAGGTCTCGCTCACCATCGACAACAGCTCCAACCTGCTGCCGATCGAGTTCACCGAGGTCACGATTACCCGGACGCTGTTCCGCAACGGCGACTCCGAGTACGCCATCAACGGCGCGCCGTGCCGGCTCCTCGACATCCAGGAGATGCTCTCCGACAGCGGCATCGGTCGGCAGCAGCACGTGATCG
>JBDUBS010000513.1:0-4566 GCA_040003875.1 Acidimicrobiia bacterium
CGATCACCGCGAGCACCGGCCATTTCGCGATGTTCCAGATCGTGAGGGTGGTCGACTCGACGCCGACGGCGTCGCCGACGGCGCGGGCGAGCGGCCCCGTGACGACGATCGCGATCGCGACGAGCGCGGCACCGACGACCATCACAACGGTGATGGCGATCTGCAGGGGCCGCAACCTCCAGAACGATCGGCCCTCCTTCACCTCGTAGATGACATTGGTGGCGCGCATGAACGCGCCGACGTATCCCGACGCGGCCCACAGTGCAGCGACGAGTCCGATGCCGAGGAGTGCACCGGCGCCGCCTTTGTCCCGCACCACGGTGGTGATCGGCTCGCGGAACGTGTCGACGGCGGAATGGGGTCCGAGTTGATCGACGATCTTGAGGAGTGCGTCGGTCGTCTCCGGATATCGCCCGAACAGCCCCACGAGTGCGACGAGCACGATCAGCCCCGGGAAGATGGAGAGGACGGCGTAGTAGGTCAGCGCGGCGGCCCAGTCGGTGAGATTGTCGTCCTTCACCTCGCGGACGCTGCGGCGCAGAATGAGTTTCCACGACTCCGCGGAGAGATCGGTCGGCGACGCCGGGACCGCCGGCGCGGCATCGGGGCGCGCCGAATCGCGATCGGTGGGCGGTTCGGATGTGGGCTGCATCGGCGCCTTCGGTCGGATGGCACAACAGTGCCCGCAAACGGGTGCGCCGGAAACGGTGGTCAGGAAGTTGCGAGCGGGGCGGTCGACGCGGTGGGCGGGGGCGGGATCTCGGGCGTGCACCGACTCCCGGTCGCCGGCAGGCCCGGATTCGCGAGGATTGGCGGTTCGAGGAACGCCGGGTGCCGGAGGTCGAGACAGTCGAGCAGGTTGTCGGCGTTCGCGTCCCGGCGGGTGAGCGCACCGAGGTTGAACTTGGTCTCGACGAACCGCAACACCGACGTGTGGTCGTGCACCACGCTCGACACGTAGTTCGGCCTCGAGAACGGCGAGATGACGAAGGCCGGCACCCGCAAACCGTACCGGTCCCACGCGGCGGGGACGCCGGGCGTCGGCGCCACTGCCGGTGCGATGTCGTCGGGAGGGATCGCGGCGGGCGGCGCGACGTGGTCGTAGTACCCGCCGTGCTCGTCGTACATGAAGAGGAGCACGGTCTTGGGCCACGCGGGGCTGCCCATGACCGCGTTGATCACTGATGCGCTGTACGCCTCACCGAGTTGGATGTCGCTCGGGTTCTCTTCGGTGTACGAGTTCACCCCGGGGCTCACGATGGAGACGCTCGGAAGCGCGCCCGACCGGCAGTCGGTGAGGAACTGCGGGTAGGTGCGGATCTTGTCGCGGTTCTCCCTGTACGTCTTCGGGAACAGAGCGATGTCCGCCAGGTCCCACGCGTAGTCGTTCCACGAGATCCCGAACGCGTTGAGCTTGTCCCAGATCGTGCCGCCCGCCGGATGGGGCATGTTGAGCGCCTTCACGACGTCGGTCGAGATCAGATCCTGCGAGGTGCCGGCATGCAGGTACATCCGGTTCGGATACGTCTGCGCAGGCGCGGACGCGAACCAGCGATCGCAGAGGGGGAACGTGCTCGCCAGCGACCAGTAGAACGGCAGGTCGGTGCCGTCCCAGTAGCGCATCGCGTTGTAGTTGTCGTCGAAGAGAAAGCCGTCCATCCGGCCGCCGTCGATCTGGCGGTGCGTCGACACCCAGTTCTGCGACACGCCGCGCCCGAGCTGGCACGAGTCGGGTGCGTGCGTCACGGGAATCACGGCGCCCTGCGTGTCCACGTTGCTGTTGGTCGGCACGCCGTGTTTCACCCGATAGCCGTCCCCGCGGGGGAACATCCCGAAGTACGAGTCGTAGGAGTGGTTCTCCTGCATGTAGATGACGATGTGTTCGATCTCGGGCAGGAGGTCGGTGCCCTCGGGCCGACGGGGATCGGGCCGGTCGCCGGGTTCCCCCAGCCGACCGGGATGGGCGGGGTGCTCCGGGTGGCTGGGGTGTCCAGGGTGTCCCATCCAGGGGCGACATCCGGTGAGGGCCAGACTCGACACCGCGCCGAGTCCGAGCAGGAACTTGCGACGATCGAGGTTTTCCGCCATGACGGCGACGCTACGGTGCCCGTCCGGTTTGTGCACGTTCTCACCAGTAGCGAGGAAGGTTCAGGTGCAACCCTGGGTGTCGACCGGCCTGGTGGCGCCGGCCCCGGCGATGACGTCGTCCCGGATCTGGGAGGGTGCGAGGGCGTACGCCTCGGTCGGGTCGGTGGTGCTGGCGGCGAAGACCAGGCCGAGCACCGTGCCCCGATCGTCCACGACCGGACCGCCCGAGTTGCCGGGCACGACCGCCGCGGACAGGACTTCGATGGT
Organism: Acidimicrobiia bacterium; assembly: GCA_040003875.1. Classification (GTDB taxonomy): domain Bacteria; phylum Actinomycetota; class Acidimicrobiia; order IMCC26256; family JAENVU01; genus JAENVU01. The sequence goes on from JBDUBS010000513.1 coordinate 2,356, forward strand.
GCGCGTCACCTCGACATCGGCGTAGATGTCGTACCCGCGCGCCGACTCCTCACCGCGCACTGCGGCCGGCACGACCTGTTCCCCTGCGCCGCGTGGATAGCCGATCACGACGCCGACCGTCCGAGGTCGGGGATCGGCCGCGGCGAGGGGGAGCGGCGTGAACCGGGCTCCCGGGACGAAGAGCACGGCGACGTCGTCGGCGCGGTTGAACGCGACGACCGTGGCTCGGCGCGGTACACCGTTGTCGATGATGTCGACCCGGTCGCTCCCGGCGACGACGTGCGCGTTGGTGACGATCGCGTGCGGTGCGACCGGCCAACCGGATCCGGCACTCGTGTTCCCGCAGGCTGACGAGTCGGCCACCACCTTGACCGTCGCGCGGGTTGCCGCCTGCGTTCCCGCCGTGTCGATCTCGGGCGGGATCGGAACGGGCGCGAGCGAACTCCCGCCCAGACCGGCGAACACATTGGGGAATCCGTGGTCGGCCAGCGCGGTGCGGATCTGGGCGAGAGGTGCGGGGACGGTCGGGGCCAGTGCGTCGAGGGCGCGGATGATGCGGGAGTCGTGGATCTGACGGTCGAGCGTCGCGTATCGACTGTCCTGGAACGTGAGGCCCACGTACCACGCGGAGATCAACATCCCCCCGAGCGCAACCACGGCGCCGAGCCCCGAGTCGATGCCGGCGACGCGCGTCGTCAGGGTGTGCACGCGTGCTCGGAAACCGATCGCGGTGCCCAGGCCCTGCAGCAGGAACACGCACCCGACGAAGACGCCCGCCGCGACCGCGGCGCGCGTGGATTCGGCATCGGGCGGCGCCGCGACAGCCCGCGCGACCGCGGGTGCGGCGAAGGTCCCGGCGAGGATCCCGAGAAAGAGTCCGGCCAGCGAGCAGCCGACCCACGTCACGCCGCGTCGGAAACCGGCCACCGCGACGCCGATGCTGATCAGCACGATGACGAGATCGACGGCGTTCACGCGTCGAGTTTGGTCGGCACGGTGACGAAATCGAAACGCCGGTGTCCGGAGCGAGGGCCCGGGCAGGGTGGGCCTTTGCTCAACGAGACACCGGCATTTCGAAACGAAACCCTAACTGCCCGGACCCGGTCGTGCCCAAGCACCCTCGATCGGAGCGGGGCAGCGGGCGCGATCCGTCGGTCGCGGGAATGCCGCGGCTCCGCGGCCGCGCCGCGGCTGGGTCGGAACCGGCGCCAAGGCGTGGCCTCCCCGGACGCGCCGTGCGTGTCAGTCGGTCCCTTGACGCCGAGTACCCGACCGGGGAGCAACGACGCTTCGACCTCACCGGCGGACCGAGGAGCTTCGGATCTGGCGGTCACCCCGATCCCGGCTTGGTGGAGCGCGACCAGCCGTCGTCCCTCGGCGTGTCGGTCACATGGGACATAAGTGGCAGACAGCACAACAGCAACACTGACCACGCAAACCTCCCTGGCCACATTCGATGACAACTGTTACGGTCCGGCGATTCGGGCCGCCGCTCAACGGTGCGGACCCGGTCGATATTCGACCGACTGCCGGCCCGACCGGGGAGGTGTTCGTATGGGGCTACGTCGCAAGCTCGAGATGATCAGGCGCCGGAAGTGGACGATCCTCACGTGCGGAGTCGTCGTGGGTGTGGCCATCGGTGGAGTCTCGGCGTTGCGCCCACCCGAGTACACCGCCGAGGCGCGGGTGCGATTGGCTCCGGACGTCGTGACCCCGCTGGACCCGCTTGCGATCCCGGGTGTCGTCGCCGTGTCCGATCGCACGATGGTCGCCTTTGCGGAATCGACGACGAGTGCCGGTGTCGCCCGGCAGGCCGCCGCCGCGCTCCACGTCGATGCGACCCGCATCGCCGCCTCGGTGACCGCGCGCCGCGTCGGTGCGACCGACCAGATCGCGGTCGTCGCGAAGAGCGAGCACCGAGCCGAAGCCACCAGGGCTGCCAATGCCTCTGCCCGGGCCGCGATCGCGGCGCGTCAACTCGCCGCCGTGGGTACGTTGCAGCGCGCCGCGAACGGGCTCGACCCAGAGCTCGCAAGCCTGAAGTCTCGTATGGCCGACCTCGACGCGCAGGTCCGCGCGCGAACCGGCACGACCGCGGCCACCGCGCAGTTGGACGCGGCGGCGTCCCAGTTCCAGACCCTCGAGAGCCGACAGCAGGATCTCCGGCGCGCCGCTGACGGTCTGGCTCCCGGCGCGTCGCTGGTCCACGCC
>JBDUBS010000318.1:0-4559 GCA_040003875.1 Acidimicrobiia bacterium
CGACGCCCTGCACGATCGCGTAGTTGTTGAACATCCCGCCGCTGCTGGCGCAGACACCCATCGAGATGACCCACTTCGGCTCGACCATCTGGTCATAGACCTGCCGGAGCACGGGCGCCATCTTCTGGCTCACCCGCCCGGCGACGATCATGAGGTCGGCCTGCCGGGGACTGGCCCGGAAGGTCTCCATGCCGAAGCGGGCGAGGTCGTAATGGGCCGCGCCGGTGGCCATCATCTCGATGGCACAACAGGCCAGACCGAAGGTGGCCGGCATCACCGAGTTGCGCCGGGCCCAGCGGACCAGGTCCTCGAGTCGCCCGGTCAGGAAGTTGTAGGGAACCGCGTCGAGGCCCATGCGATCAGGCCGCCTCTCGGTCGGTGCCGGACTCGTCCGCTTTGGGGGCTTCGAGTCGATTCGCGACACCTTCGGGCATTCCAGCGGCCCGGAGCACCGGCCGCACCACTCGGTCGGTGAGTTGACTGACCGGCCCCCACGAGAGCGCACCCACGCTCAGGAGGTACGCGAACGGGATGATGAGGACAAGTAGGAAGGTCCCCATCAGGGCGATCCCATAGCCACCGAGCGACCGGAACACGGTGGAGAACGGGTAGAGGAAGATGATCTCGACGTCGAGGACGATGAAGGTCAGGGCGACCAGATAGAACTTGACCGGGAAGCGTTCCACCGGTTCCTGCTCCGGGACAATGCCGCATTCGTAGGGTGCGGTCTTGGCCTTCGTCGGCCGCTTCACCCCGAGCAGGATCGAGGCGAAGAAGCTCAGCGAGACGAACAGGATCACCAGCACGACCATTGCGAGGATCGGCAGATATTGCGCCATGTTCTCGCTCCCCTCGTCGACGATCGGTCCGGTCCCACGCCGGGCGCGCCGAGGCTATCTGACGGCGTGGTGCCGACGGCAAAGTGGGCGGGGTCTTCGCAGGTCCCGGGCGGGCGGACACTCGCCGTCGCGCTCGTCGACCTGCACCCAAGGGTTGGGCAACCGCGCGGCGGGGCGACGGCTGGCGGGCCGATCCGGCATAGTGGCGGAGTACGGCGAAGCGCGCCGACAACTCACGAGGAGCCCGCACCATGGAAACCACCATCGACGAGATCGCCCCCGACGTGTTCCGGCTCTCGACGTTCGTCCCGGAGATCGGCCCGACCGGATTCACGTTCAACCAGTTCCTGGTCCGAGACGACGAGCCGTTCCTGTTCCACACCGGGATGCGCCAACTGTTCCCCCTGGTCTCCGACGCGATCGGCAGCATCGTGCCGGTGGAGGACCTGCGGTGGATCTCGTTCGGGCACGTCGAGGCCGACGAATGCGGCGCGATGAACGAGTTCCTCGGCGTGGCACCCAACGCCCAGGTCGTCCACGGCGAACTCGCCGTCATGGTGTCGCTCAACGATCTCGCCGACCGACCACCGCGAGCGATGGCCGACGGAGCGGTGCTCGTGACCGGCCGGCACCGCATGCGGTTCCTGGCCACGCCGCACGTACCCCACAATTGGGAGAGCGGTCTGTGGTTCGACGAGACCGACGCGACCCTCTTCGCCGGTGACCTCTTCACGGCGCTCGGCGACGGTCCCGCACTCGTCGAGCACGGAATCGTCGACGCCGCCCTCGAAGGCGAGGCGGTGTTCCACGCGACGTCAGTCGGCCAGGCCACCGCGCCGACCATCCGCCGGCTCGCGGACCTCGAACCCCGAACCCTCGCGATCATGCACGGCTCCGCGTTCAAGGGCGACGGCGCGGCCCAGCTGTTGGCCCTCGCCGACGCCTACGACGAGATGGTCTCGGCCGGGACCGGCGTCTGAGGATCAGATCCGCTCGATGATGATGGCGGGGGCCATCCCTCCGCCGGCGCACATGGTGACGAGACCGAACTGGCCGTCGGTGCGTTCCAACTCGTCGAGGACGGTACCGATCAGGATCGCGCCGGTCGCGCCGATGGGATGACCGAGGGCCATCGCGCCGCCGTTGACGTTGACCTTCTCGCGGTCGAGGTCGAGGTCGCGCATGAACTTCTCGGCAACCACCGCGAACGCCTCGTTGACCTCGAACAGGTCGATGTCGGCGAGCGTCAGGCCGGCCCGCCTGAGCACTTTGCGGGCCGCGGGGACCGGGGCATTGAGCATGAGCGTCGGGTCGTCGCCCATGTTCGACGTCGCCACCACGCGCGCGCGGGCGCGCAGGCCATGAGCCTTCGCGTAGTCGGCACTCGCCATCAGCACGGCCGCGGCACCGTCGACCACTCCACTGGAGTTCCCTGCATGATGGACGTGTTGAATCTCGAGGTCCGGGTACTTCTGGTTGATCAACTCCCGGAAGGTCGGGTTGTCCTCGTGGCGGTAATCGGCAACGGCGGGGAAACTCGGCGCGAGCGCGGCGAGCGACTCGACGGTGGTCTGGGGACGCGGGAACTCCTCGTGGTCGAGCGCGACCGTGCCGTCGAGGTTCAGCACCGGGACGAGGCTCTTCTCGAAGCGGCCTTCTGCGATCGCACGCGCGGCACGCGCCTGTGACTCGGCGGCCAACGCGTCGAGGGCCTCACGCGGGATGCCCTCCATCGACGCGATCGCGTCCGCGCACACCCCTTGATGCGACTGCGGATGGAGCGCCTGGAGATGGTGGTTCCCCGAGCCCATCGGGAGGAGACCCTTCTTCGGCAGGGACATCATCTCGGTCCCGCCACCGACGACGAGGTCCTCCATCCCGGCCATGATCGCGTTCGCGGCGATGTTGTTCGCCGTGATGCCCGACCCGCAGAAGCGGTCGAGGGTCACGCCGCTCGCGCGAATGTCGAAACCGGCATCAAGCGCTGACATGCGCCCCAGATCGCCGCTCTGCTGACCGACTTGCGAACTCGTGCCCCACACGACGTCGTCGACGTCACCGGTGTCGATCCCCGTGCGCGCCACCAGCGCCTCGAGCACCGTGCGCCCCAGGTGCTGGGGGTGGAGGTGCGAGAGGGCACCCTTGCCCTGCTTGCCGATGCCACGGGGGGTGCGGCAGGCGTCGATGATCAGAGCGTCGGGCATCGGGGGATCCTCGTCTTCGGGCGATCGCCGGGGGTGACGGCGCACAGCATGGCCGACCTCGGTTCCCACCGTCCACGATGCCCGTGCTCGCTGGCGGACGCGCTACTCGTGGCCGGAAGGAAGCGGCGGTGCGCCGAGCGCCCACCCGAGTACTGCGAGGAGTACCGACGCGGCCGGCCGCACGACCAACGGGTCTGCGAGTGGAACCGGCCAGAGACCCAGTGTGATCCGATGACCGAACGGGAGCAGGTCGGCGGCCGCCGCGGCGATGATCCCGTAGATCGGCAACATACGAGCGGGAAGCGTCGGCAACACCAGGAACCGCACGGCCTCGCGCGCGTCGGCGGTCATGGCCAGGTCGGGCGCCCGCACGATCCAGTCCGAGAGTTCGCGCGCGGTCTCCGGCACGTCGAACGCGCCGAGCCGACGACCGAGGACTGCCATTTCGGCGACGTAGCGGTCGGCGTCGGCGTCGTCGAGGCCCGGTCCGTACCGCCGATACGCGCTGAGGAACGAGTCGACCTCGACGTTGTGGACCCACGCCAGCAGGATTGGGTCGCTTGCCTCGTACGGCCGACCGTCGGCCGCGGTTCCGCGGACCCTCCGGTGGACCTTCCGCACCATCGCGATCGCACGCTCGGCCTCGGGCGTCGTGCCGTAAGTGGTCGCGGCAACGAACCGGCCCGTGCGTGCGAGTCGCCCGAGCGGGTCCTCACGGTAGGCAGAATGTTGGGCGACGCCCGCCATCGCAAGCGGGTGGAGCACCTGGAGCAACAACGCGCGGACTCCGCCGATGAGCATCGAGCGATCGGCATGGACCCGCCAGGTGACCGAACCGGGACCGAACAGCCCGAGGTCCTCATCGGTCGCGAACTCCAGCTCGGGTGCGCCGGTGGGTTGGCCCGCCAGCGCGGAACGCGCTGCGTTGCGTATCAACGTGCGAGCCGGAGCGAACGCCGCACCGGACGCAGTTCCGATGACTCGCGTCACTGGTTGGAGGGTCGGGACCGACACACGCACGCCCTGAAGTCTTCCAGACCGCCACTGCCTCCCGAACCGCGGTCCGATGCTGCGTCGGCCCACTTCTGAAATCCGAGATCGCCGTCGGGTTCGGCGCCATGCGGACGACGTGGTCGATCCGGCCCCCCGAGCGCGAACCAACGTCGGTAGGGTCGCGGCGGTGACCGACGACCTCGCCGCGACGGCGCAGCTGATCCACGACCTCCTCCGCATGGCGCCGAATTCCGCGCCGTCCTCGCGTGCACTCCACGCCAAGGGTGTGATCGCCTCCGGGACGTTCCGCGCCGACGGTGCACTCGCGGGACGGACCACCGCTGCACATCTCGTCGACGGTTCGACACCTGCACTCGTACGGTTCTCGCATCCGGGCGGGGACCCCGACGTCTCCGACGCGATCCCGAGCGGCCGCGGGCTTGCCGTGAAGTTGCGGCCCGCGGGCGGAGTCCACGACCTCGTGTCCGTGAGCTCGCCCGCGTTCCTCGTCCGTGACGGCGCC
>JBDUBS010000184.1:0-4556 GCA_040003875.1 Acidimicrobiia bacterium
CCGCGCGGTCACGAAGAGCGGGCGCGCGTAGGTCATGTCCCGCTCGCGGCACTCGTCCTCGGAGTGCTTGGGCGGGTCGAAGACATGGTCCGACAGTTCGAGCTTCAGCTGGCCGGTGAAGTCCTCGATCGGGGAGATGTCCCGCAGGACCTCACCGATTCCGGTATCGACGAACCACTGGAAGGACTCTCGCTGCACGGCGATGAGGTCCGGCAGGGCCAGTACCTCACGCAGTTGACCGAACGAAAACCGCTCTCGGGACGCGAGACGATTCAACGCAACTCCTCGAAGTTGAGGGACGTGTGCGGGCGCGCGCGGGCCAGCACCAAGGATTTCCAGGGGCGGTACAGGTGTATCGACACGGCTAGCCGGGATCATAGACCCCGGGCGCGCACTCCTGCAAGCAGACCAATCCAGGCGGTCACCCCAATCGGGGTGCCGCCTCGGACCGGGGGAGGATACAAACCCGACCCCGGATGGTCAAGGACCTTTCGGCCCAGGCCGACCGTAGCCCCTGCTGGGTACTACTTGAGTTCGACGGTGGCGCCGGCACCCTCGAGGGCCGCCTTCGCCTTCTCCGCGTCTTCCTTGGTGGCCTTCTCGAGCACCGGCTTGGGGGCCGAGTCGACCAGTTCCTTGGCCTCTTTGAGGCCCAGGCTGGTGAGGGTCCGGACTTCCTTGATGACCTGGATCTTCTTGTCGCCGGCGGCGGCGAGGATGACGTCGAACTCATCCTTCTCCTCGGCGGCGGCAGTGTCGCCACCGGCCGGAGCGCCACCCGCGGCCGCAACGGCCACCGGGGCCGCGGCGGTCACGCCGAACTCCTCTTCGAAGGCCTTCAGGAAATCATTCAGCTCCAGGACGGTCATGTTCTTGAAAACGTCCAGGAGTTCGTCGCTACTCATCGCCATTTCGGTGCTCTCTCTTTCTTTGTCCTCTTGCTCCTACGGAGCGGGCCGGACGGCCACACTCCGCTGGTTTCACGGCCGCGGACGCTGTTGCGTCCCGCTTCGTCTTGCGATGTGTTCGAGAAGGTCGGGGTGGAGATCAGTCGTCCGATGCCGCGGGTGCGGCGTCGCCGGCCTCGGTGGCCTCGGGGGCTTCGGTGGTCTCCGGCGCGTCCGGAGCCTCGGTGGACGCCTCCGGAGCAGCGTCGTCAGTCGGCTCGGCCGGCGCTTCGGCTGTGGGGGGCTCGTCGACCGGAGCCACCTCGCCACCCTCGCCCGGGATAGCGGCATCGCCGGCCGCCTGACTGGAGACGTCCGGCGTATCGGCCGGCGATTCCGACGCGCGCTGGTCGATGAGGGCCTTGAGGCCGTAGGCCATGTTGCGCGTGAAGGCCTGGAACAGACCGGCGGCCTTGACCATCGGAGCCTGGAACCCGCCGGCGAGTCGGGCGAGCAGCACGTCACGCGGCGGTACGTCAGCCAGCGCGGCGATCTCCGCCGGGACCAGCACTTTGGTGCCGAGCAGCCCACCTTTGACGATCAGGGCGGCGTTGGTCTTGCCGAAGTCGCGCAGGGCCTTGGCCGCGGTCACCGCGTCGCCCTTGATGAAGGTGATCGCCGTGGGACCCTCGAGCATCGGCACCAACTCGGCGAGACCCGCTTCCTCGGCGGCCCGACGAGCGAGGGTGTTCTTGAAGATCTTGAACTCGGCGCCCGCTGGGCGCAACGTACCGCGAAGGTCGGCGAGCTCGGCGACCTTGAGGCCGCGGTACTCGGTCAATACGGCGGCGTCGGCATCCGCGAGCTTCGTGCGGATCTCTTCGACGACTGCGACTTTTTCCGGTCTGGCCACGCTGCCTGACGTCCTCTCACTCGGTCCGGGCGCCGCACACGACACCGAACGGACCCGAGGGGGTCGGTCAGGTTTCGCCTCGTCCGGCGGGTGGAGCACCCATTACCGCCCCGGGGGGCGACCGAAAGTCTGCGGCTGGAAATCTTGGAAGTTCGGAACCTTAGCCGTTGGGTCAGGCCGCGGTCTCGTCGAGTTTGGTGCGGGTGGTGTCGATCCGCACTCCCGGGCCCATGGTCGAGGACACGCTGATCCCGCGCAGGTAGCGACCCTTGGCCGATGCCGGCTTGGCCCGAAGGATCTCGTCGAGCACCGCCTGGTAGTTCTGGACCAGGTCGTCGCGACCGAAGCTGACCTTGCCGAGCGGAACGTGCACGTTGCCGTACCGGTCGGTGCGATATTCGACCTTGCCGGCCTTGAACTCCGACACCGCCTTGGCCACGTCCGGGGTCACCGTGCCGGTCTTCGGGTTCGGCATCAGGCCACGCGGCCCGAGCGAGCGACCGAGCTTGCCGACCTGACCCATGAGATCGGGCGTCGCAATGGCGACGTCGAAGTCCATGAAGCCACCCTCGACGCGGGCGACGAGGTCTTCGGCACCGACCACGTCGGCACCAGCCTCCTCCGCGGCACGCGCGGCGTCACCCTGTGCGAACACAACGACACGAATCGTCTTGCCGGTGCCCTTCGGGAGCGAGACGGTGCCTCGCAACATCTGGTCGGCCTTGCGGGGGTCGACCCCGAGGCGGAACGCGGCTTCGACGGTCTCGTCGAACTTTGCCGGGGCCAGGTTCTTCACCAGGTCCAGAGCCACGACCGGGTCGTGGAGGTGCTCACGGTCGTACCGCTTGGCGGCATCGGTGAACTTCTTGCCGTGCTTCATGGTTGCTCCTTGACGAGCTTCCTCGGTGGTGGACGCGAACCCGGCGGCGAGGTCGTCCGCCGGTGCGCAAATCGGTGGTTCAGACGACGTCGAGACCCATCGAGCGGGCGGTACCCGCGACCTGGGCCATGGCACCCTCGAGGTCGACCGCGTTGAGATCGGGCATCTTCTGCTCCGCGATCGCCTGGACCTGGGCTTTGGTGACCTTGCCGGCCTTGACGATCGGCGTGGTCCCCGACCCTTTCTCGATGCCCGCGGCCTGACGCAGCAGAAACGGCGTCGGCGGCGTCTTGGTGATGAAGGTGAACGTGCGGTCCTCGTAGATCGAGATCTCGGCCGGGATGATCTGGCCGCGCTGGTTTTCGGTGGCCGCGTTGTACGCCTTGCAGAAGTCCATGATGTTGATGCCGTGCGGTCCGAGCGCAGTACCGACCGGCGGGGCCGGCGTCGCGCCGCCCGCAGGGATCTGGATCTTGACCACTGCGGCGAGCTTCTTCTTCGCCATCTCTCTTGCTCCATTCACTGCGGGACTGCATCTCGGTCTCGCTCGTTGCGGGCCGGTGTGCCATTACCGCTGATTGACGTGCTTCGGTCGATCTTCGTTACGGGATTCGGCCCGCGGCCACTCGCTCGACGATTGCAAGCTCCGGGCGACGGGGATTCTGGTCGGTGTTGCTAGAGCTTGGCGACTTGGCCGAACTCGAGCTCGACCGGGGTCTCCCGGCCGAAGATGTTGACGAGCACTTTGAGCTTCGACCGGTCGACGTCAATCTCGCTGATCGCACCGTTGAAGTCGGCGAACGGTCCGGAGGTGACCCGCACCTGCTCGCCCATTTCGTACTCGAGTCGGGGGCGGACCTTCTTCTCCGGGGCGCCTTCGACCTGCTCTCCCTTGCCCAGCCACTCCTCGACTTCGCGACGGGTGAGCGGCGTGGGCTTGGCGCCACTGCCGACGAACCCGGTGACGCCCGGCGTGTTGCGCACCACATACCAGGACTCGTCGTCGAGCGCGAGGCGGATGAGCAGGTAGCCAGGCCAGACCTTCTTCTGCACCACGACCTTGCGGCCGTTCTTGAACTCGATGACGTCTTCCATCGGGATGACGACCTCGAAGATCCGTTCCTCCACGTTCATGGAGCGGACCCGGCTGGCCAGGTTCTGCTTGACCTTGTTCTCGTACCCGGCGTAGGTGTGCACCACGAACCATCGGCCGGGCCGGTCGTAGGGGCTCGCTTCGGCGACGACTTCTTCGTCGTCACCGTCGTCGGTGATGTCGACGATTTCGCCGTGGCCCGGGAGTTCGATCTCGTCGGCGGCGTGGATCTCGACGGTCTCCTCCGCGTCGGCGTCCGGGGACGCGTCGGCCTCGTCGGGCTCTGCGGATGCGACCGGATCGTCCGCGGGGATCGCCACGTCGTCGTTGGGCGCGGGCTCTCCGGTCACGTCTACGGACGCGTCGGGATCAGGGGTCATGTCGTCTGTGGTCATGGCTCAGTCGTAGAGGAAGAGGACGGATTTGGCCCAGAGGTAGTCGGAGCCGAAGATGAGCGAGGTCATCACGACGACCGCGATGAGCACGATGATGGTGGAGTTGATGACTTCGCTCTTGGTGGGCCACGCGACCCGACGGAGTTCGCCGCGAACCTCGCTGAAGAACTGACGCGGGCTGGTGCGATCGCGCGACGGCGTGGGTGCGGCGGTGCGCCGCTCCGGCGCGCGCGGCTTGTCGGACCCCTGCTTCTGGGCCATCCGCCGCATCTGTCGGTTCTGTTGGTTCACCGCATTGGGCCTTCCTGGGACGGTGTCCCGGGCGGGTCTTCGGAGCAGGGCAGGAGGGACTCGAACCCCCAACCGCCGGTTTTGGAGACCGGAGCTC
>JBDUBS010000509.1:0-4554 GCA_040003875.1 Acidimicrobiia bacterium
CGGGACCCAATGGGGCGACGAGGGCAAGGGGCGGTTCACCGACTACCTGGCCAAGGACGCGTCGTTGTGTGTGCGCTACCAGGGCGGACACAACGCGGGCCACACCCTCGTCGTCGACGGTGAGGTGTTCAAGCTCCAGCTCGTGCCGAGCGGTGTCTTGTACCCGTGGGTCGTGCCGGTCATCGGCAACGGTGTGGTAGTCGACCCGCACGTGTTGCTGACCGAACTCGAGATGCTCGAGTCCCGCGGGATCAACACGCGCACGCTGCGACTCTCGGGCAACGCGCACCTGATCATGCCGTACCACCAAGAACTCGACCGCCTCAACGAGCGCTATCTGGGCAACGCCAAGCTCGGGACCACCAAGCGCGGCATCGGCCCGGCGTACGCCGACAAGGCGATGCGCGTCGGACTGCGGGTCCAGGACCTGTTCGATCCCAAGATTTTTCGCGAGAAGCTCGACCTTGCGCTGCGGGAGAAGAACGGGGTGCTCACGAAGGTCTACAACCGGCTCCCCGTCGACGCCGCCGCACTCGCCGAGCAGTACTTGGCGCTCGCGCCCCGGCTCGAACCCCTGGTGGACGACACCGTGCACCTCGTGCACGAGGCGCTCGACGCCCAGCAGTGGGTGCTCTTCGAAGGCGCCCAGGCCACCTTCCTGGACCTCGACCACGGGACCTATCCGTTCGTGACGTCGAGCAACCCGGTGTCGGGCGCGGTCTGCGCCGGCGCGGGTGCGGGGCCGCGGGATCTCGAACGCATCGTGGGTGTGGTCAAGGCGTACACGACGCGTGTCGGCGCGGGACCGTTCCCGGCCGAACTATTCGAAGGCGACGAGGTGGGCGATTTGCTCGTCGACCGGGGCGCCGAGTTCGGTACCAACACCAAGCGGCGGCGGCGAACGGGCTGGCTCGACCTCGTCATGGTCAAGCACGCCTGCCGGCTCAACACGTGTAGCGAGTTGGCGATCACCAAGCTCGACGTTCTCTCCCCGCTGCCGGAGCTCAAGGTGTGCGTGGGCTACGTCGGCGAGGACGGCCAGCGCTACGACCACGTGCCGTACCACCAGTCGGTGATCCACAAGGTCAAGCCGATCTACGAGACGTTCAAGGGCTGGGAGTGCGACATCGAACGGGCCGAACGGCTCGACGAACTCCCGCCGGAGGCACGTGAGTACGTGAAGTTCATCGAGGACTACACCGGTGTGCACGTGAGCTTCGTGTCCGTCGGTCCGGCACGCGACCAAACGGTCGTCCTGCCCAGGGCCGCATGATCGAGGCCTCGACCCCGAACCATCGAACACGCGCGGGCCGAGTGGGGCCCGAGCGGCCTGCGCCGCAGGCGCGAAAGCGGGGTTGACATGCAGGTCCTGGTCTTCGGGAGCGGCGCGCGGGAGCACGCACTGGTCTGGGCGTTGTCGCGTTCGCCGATCGTCGACGCGGTGGTCGCGGCACCCGGCAACCCGGGGATCGCAGCCAGCGCCTCGTGTCTCAGTTTCGAGAACGCGATGGAGAGCCTCGACGCGTTCGACCTCGCGGTGATCGGGCCCGAGGCACCGCTTGTCGACGGTCTCGCCGACGAGTTGCGCGAGCAAGGACTCGCGGTGTTCGGCCCGTCGGCCGCCGCGGCGCGGCTGGAGGGCTCGAAGGCGTGGATGAAAGACGTCCTCGCCGACGCGGAGATCCCTACCGCCCGCCACGGCACGTTCACCGTCGACCAGGAGAACGCAGCGCTGGCGTACCTCGAGACGCTCCCCGGGCTGTACGTGATCAAGACCGACGGCCTCGCCGCGGGCAAGGGCGTGCTCGTCACCGAGTCGCTGCCCGACGCGCGCGACGCGGTCCGCGAGTACCTCGCCGGTCGCGCCTTCGGCGACGCCGGCCGCACCGTGGTGATCGAGGAGGGGCTCACCGGCCCCGAGCTCTCGCTGCTGGTGCTGTGCGACGGTTCGCTCCACGGCGTGCCGCTCGCCCCCGCGCAGGACTTCAAGCGCTTCGGCGACGGTGACCTCGGCCCCAACACCGGCGGCATCGGTGCGTACTCGCCGGTGCCGGTAGCGACGGACGCGCTGGTACAGCAGATCATGGAGCGCGCCGTCACCCCGACGCTGGCCCGGCTCGCCGCGCTCGACCTCGAGTACCGAGGCGTGCTCTATGCGGGGCTGATGCTGACGCCCGAGGGCCCGAAGGTCATCGAGTACAACGTGCGTTTCGGCGATCCGGAATGCGAGGTGGTGGTGCCGCGGCTCGCGAGCGACCTCGCGGTCCACTGCGCCGAGGCCGCGACCGGCCGCTTGGAGACGCCGGTGCGGTTCCGTGACGACGCGTGCGTGTCGGTCGTGCTCGCGAGCGAGGGCTACCCGACCGCGCCCCGCACCGGAGACGTCATCACCGGCCTCGACGCGAACGAAGACGAAGACGTGATCGTGTTCCACGCGGGCACGGCGCTGACCGACGACGGCGTCGTCACCGCCGGCGGGCGCGTCCTGGCCGTCACCGCGCTCGGTGCCGACGTCGAAGCCGCCCGCACCAAGGCCTACGCCGCCGCCGACGCGATCTCGTGGCGCGGCAAGTACTGCCGACGCGACATCGCCGCCGCACCCTCGACCTGACCCTGGAGGCACCGTGATACCGCGCTACTCGCTCCCCGAGATGGCCACCCTGTTCACCGACGACGCCAAGTTCGGCGCATGGCTCGAGGTGGAGATCCTGGCCACCGAGGCGTGGGCCGAGCTCGGCGTCGTGCCGAAGGACGCGGCCGCGGCGGTGCGGGCGCGGGCCGGCTTCGACGTCGCCGCCATCGACGAGCGGGAACTGATCACCGAGCACGACGTGGCGGCCTTCGTCGACGTCGTGCAGGAGCGGGTCGGCCAGCCCGAGGGAGCGTGGGTGCACTACGGCCTCACATCGAGCGACGTCGTCGACACCGCACTCGCGCTCCAGCTCACCCGGGCCGCCGACCTGCTGATCGAGGCGGCCGAGGCGCTCGACCGGGCGATCACCGCCCGGGCGCATGAGTTCCGCGACACCCCGATGGTGGGTCGCACCCACGGCATCCACGCCGAGCCCACCACCTTCGGCGTGAAGCTCGCGCTCTGGGCCCTCCAGGTGCGGCGCGACGTCGAACGGCTCCGCCGGGCCCGGGCCGGAATCGCGGTCGGCAAGCTCTCGGGCGCCGTCGGCACCTACTCCAACGTCGACCCGTTCGTGGAGCAGCACGTCTGCGGCGCGCTCGGCCTCACTCCGGTGCCCGCTACGCAGGTCCTCGCTCGCGACCGCCACGCCGAGCTGCTCTACGCGTGCGCGTCGATCGGTGCCACCGTCGAGCAGTGCGCGCTCGAGATCCGTCACCTCCAGCGCACCGAGGTACGTGAGGTCGAGGAGGGGTTCAAGGCCGGAAAGCAGAAGGGCTCCTCGGCGATGCCGCACAAGCGCAACCCGGTGAAGAGCGAGCAGCTCTGCGGGTTGGCGCGCATCCTGCGGGCCGACCTCATGGCCGGGCTCGAGAACGTCGCGCTGTGGCACGAGCGCGACATCTCCCACTCGTCGGTGGAGCGGGTCATCCTCCCGGACGCCTGCCTGCTCGCCTACTACGTGACGGTGAAGATGCGGTCGCTGATCGAAGGCCTGGAGGTCCATCCGGATCGGATGCTCGAGAACCTCGACGCGTCGTACGGGCTCGTGTTCAGCCAGCCGGTGCTGCTCGCGCTGGTGGAGTCCGGACGCTCACGCGACGACGCGTATCGAATGGTGCAACGCAACGCGATGAAGACGTGGGACGAGCGGCGCCCGTTCCTCGAGGTGCTGCGGGAGGACGCCGACGTCACCAAGGCGCTCGACGCCGCGACGCTCGACGCGTGCTTCGACCTCAAACGCGCGGTGGCCAACATCGGCCGCACCTTCGATATTCTCGACGCATGAGCGAGGCGTGTCCTCCGATGCACCGCCGCCGCGATCGCCGAGCGGGGCCCGAGCGGCCCGGCCCGCAGGGCCGAAAGCGGGACCGATGATCTCGCTTCCGCACCTCTACTCGGGCAAGGTCCGTGACCTCTACGACGCCGGTGACGACCGCATCCTGATGGTCGCATCCGATCGCATCTCGGTTTTCGACGTGGTGCTCCCGGACCTGATCCCGGACAAGGGCCGGGTCCTCACCGCGCTCTCGACCTTCTGGTTCGACTTCACGGCGGATCTGCTCCCCAACCACGTGATCAGCGTCGACCCGGCCGACTTCCCGGCGGGTGCCCGTCCGGATGCCGACGGCCGGGCCACGTTGGTCCGCCGGACCGATCCGGTGACGATGGAGTGCATCGCACGCGGCTACCTGTTCGGTTCGGCGTGGAAGGAGTACCGGAAGCAGGGCACGGTGCAGGGTCGGCCGATGCCGGCCGGCATGCAAGAGGCCGAGCCGCTCCCCGAGCCGCTCTTCACCCCGACGACCAAGGCCGACGCTGGCCACGACCTCCCGATGTCGGATGCCGAGGCGATCGATCTCGTCGGGGCGGAGACCTTCGCCCGGCTCGAGTCGGTGGCGCTCGCGATCTACGAGCGGGGT
>JBDUBS010000373.1:0-4553 GCA_040003875.1 Acidimicrobiia bacterium
TCGATGGTGCTCGACGTCCTGCCCGGCACATTCGGCACCTGGCTCGAGGAGACCCTGCAGACGGAACACGGTGTGACGCTCGGTCACTGGCCGCAGTCGATCGACCTCTCGACCGTCGGCGGGTGGCTGGCGTGTCGCGGTGCCGGCCAGATGAGTACCCGCTACGGCAAGATCGAAGACATCGTGGTCGGACTCGACGTCGTACTGGCCGACGGCCGGATGATCACCACCGGTGGGGCACCGCGCGCCGCGGTCGGGCCCGAACTGACCCAGTTGTTCGTCGGTTCGGAAGGGACGCTCGGCGTGATCACCGGCGCTCGCCTGCGACTCCACCCGAAGCCGCCGAGCGAACGCCGCGCCGCGTACGGGTTCCCGAGCTTCGCGGCAGCCAACGACGCGTGCCGCCGGATCATGCACCGGGGCGCGACGCCGGCGGTCCTACGGGTATACGACGCCATCGAATCGGATCGCTCCTATCAGACCGGTGGGGACACCCATCTGCTCCTCGTGCTCGACGAGGGCGACGCGGTCATCGTCGACGCGACGATGACCGTGATCGCGGAGGAGTGCAAGGAGGCGTCGCTCGCGGACGTCGACTTCGTAGGCCGATGGCTCGAACACCGCAACGACGTCAGCGCGCTCGAAGCGTTGATCAGTCGCGACTACGTGGTGGACACCATGGAGATCTCGGCGCCGTGGTCGTGTTGCCCGGCCATCTACGAAGCCGCGGTGGCCGCCATCACTTCGGTGCCGGGAACGCTCGCCGCGAGTGCGCACCAGAGTCACTCCTACATGGATGGAGCCTGCATCTACTTCACGTTCGCGGGTCAACCACCCGTCGACGAACGGGAGGACTACTACTGCCGCGCGTGGGAGGCCGGGACCCGCGCGGTGCTCGAGCACGGTGGCGCGCTCAGCCACCATCACGGCATCGGCCTCAACCGTTCCCGCTTCGTCCGGGAAGCACTCGGACCCGCGTTCGACGTCCTCGCCGCAACCAAGGCGGCACTCGACCCGAACGGCATCCTCAACCCCGGCAAGCTCGGGCTGCCGGACCCCTGGTCCACCAGCGGTCCGGTCTGGCCCGACTGAACGCCCTTCTCGACGGAGCCTCGGATGGATCTGCTCGTCATCGACATCGGCACGTCGTCGATTCGCGCCGCGATCGTGCGCGACGACGCAACGGTGCACCACGAACAACATCGCGAGTTCCTCCCCGACTCGCCGGCACCGGGCATGGTCGAGTTCGACGCGGCGGCGATGGCACGGGTCGTGCTCGACGCCGCGGAAGCCGCGCTGGCCCTGCACGGCAGTCCGGTCGCTGCGGTCGGCATCACCAACCAACGCGGCTCGACCGTGGTGTGGGACCGAGCGACGGGCGAGCCCGTCGGTCCGGCCCAGGGCTGGCAGGACCTCCGGACGATCATCAACTGCCTCACGCACCGCGCCGCCGGATTCCGCTTCGCGCCCAACGCGGCGGCGACCAAGATCGAGAGCATCCTCGACACCTTCGATCCCGACCGCAGTCGTGACCTGTGCTTCGGTACCGTCGACTCGTGGATCGCGTGGACCCTCTCCGAGGGCGCACTCCACGTGATCGACGCGAGCAACGCGGCGGTGACGTCGATCCTCACCGCAGACGGGTCCGGTTGGTACCTCCCCGCGCTCGAAGCGCTCCGCATCCCGGCCCGCATGTTGCCGACCGTCGTCGATACCACCGGCATCATCGGGACCGCCACCGCACTTCCCGGCGCGCCACCCATTGCGGCGCTCATCGGCGACCAACAGGCGTCGCTCGTCGGGCAGGGTTGTGTCATGCCCGGGCCGGCCAAGATCACCTTCGGTACGGGCGGGATGCTCGACCTCGTGGTGGGTCCGCGACGACCCGACTTCGAGACACGCGGCGGTGGCGGGACGTTCCCGATCATCACGATGCGTCAGGGCGGCGTCGATACTTGGGGACTCGAGGCGATCATGCTCTCGGCCGGCACCAACGTGGAGTGGCTGCGCGACGACTTGGGAATCCTCGCGTCCTCGGAACAGAGTCATGAGGTGGCACAGCAGTGCGCCGACACCGGCGGGGTGATGTACGTCCCGGCACTGATGGGCCTCGGGACTCCGCGGTGGGACTACGGCGCGCGCGGCACCCTCCTCGGACTCACCCGCGGCAGCGGCCGCCCACAGATCGTGCGGGCCGTGCTCGAGGGCATCGCCCATCGGGGCGCCGATCTCGTCGAGTCGGCCGAGGCCGACGCCCACACCACCATCGACGTGCTGCGCGTCGACGGCGGCATGTCGCGCAACCCCACCTTCGTGCAGGCGTTGTCCGATGCCGCGCAGAAACCGGTGGAGATCTCACCGGTGTGCGAGGCGACCACGCTCGGGGCCGGGTTCATGGCCGGACTGGCGGTCGGCGCGTGGCCCGACGTCGACGCGCTGGCGTCCACGTGGTCGCCCATCGCCCGGTACGAGCCCGGCGAGCCGACCGATCGCAAGCTGTGGGCCGAGGCAGTTTCCCGCGCCGCCAACTGGCTCTCGGAGCTCTCCGCCGTCGACTTCTGACCAACTTGCGTCAAAAACTCACCTCTGAGGTGGATTATGACGCAAGTTGGAAGGTGCCGGTCGCCTGCACGGCGATGGCGGTGCGACCGACGAGGAGTTCACCGTGGACGATGTCGGGGGTCTCCCACTCCAGGTCGAAGCCGACGGGAATCCGCTCTCCGATCTCCTCCGCCGGGTCGTCGACGCGCAGACCGAATGCTTCGAGACCGAACGACCAGTGCTCCTTCGGTGTCTCGCACACGAACTCGACCCACAGTCCGTCGGCCCGGAACTCGAGCGCGGTACCTCGCGCTCGCGGCACCTCGGCGTCGCGGACGACGATCAGACCCGGACCGACGGCCCGACCCTCGAACCGCGCGTCGAACCGCACCAGACCTTCGACGGGAACCTCGAGCACCACGACGCCGTGCAGCGCGTCGTCGGTGAACTCGAGCCGATGGATCACTGGATCAACGCGTAGTACGGAACACTCGGGTCGTACGGCGCGGCGTCGGGTACGCCCTCCACCATGGAGAACGCTTCATAGAGATCGAGGCTGTCGCGTGGGACCGTCCAGTCCAGTTCGTCGACCACTCCCGCAGCCAGCGCGAAGGGGCGCAGGAACGTGAAGTAGACGAACGCGCCGGCATCGATCTTCTCTTTGCGCGTCATCCCCGCGATGAGTCGGTAGAGCGCCGACTGCGCCCGCTTGATCGCGGCGGCGACGTCGGTCAGTTCCGAGATCGGGACCGGAGTGAGCACCCCGCCGGTGCTGTCGTACATCCCGAACGCAGAGAGGCGCGACAAGTAGTCGACCGGGTCGGTCGTCGAGGTGCCCCAGTCGTTCGCAGTGACCTGCACGTCATCGAGGACGAACGCGCAGCAGAGGTTCGAGTGCGGCAGGTCGGCGCCGACGGCCGCGCTCCACGGGAAGTAGCCCACTCCGAACTCGTTGAAGTCGCGGACCAGCACGGTACGGCCATCGGCCAGGCGATAGGGGCCGGTGTCCTGGTACCCGGCACGAGTGTCGAAGTACAGGAGGAACAGGAACGACGTGAGCAACGCATTGGTCTTGGCGATCTGGCGGCGGGTCGCTTCGTCGGTCACCGGCACCGCGCCGGCGATCAGTTCTTCGATCACCTCCGTGCCGTAACGCGGCACCACGAGACCCGCGTCGTACGCCTGGTGCTGGCCGTCCCCTCGAAAGGCGAGCGCGGCGGGTGCCCAGAAGTCGAAGATCGTCCCCAGCCGCTCGAGGTCGTCGACCGGATCGATCATCCCGAACGGCTCCAGCGCCTGCCGGATCACCAGAGGCAGGTTGGCGATCGACCACAGGTGGACCGCGTCGATCTGATTGCCAGGCCGGCGCCCGAGGGCGCCCAACTCGGCCGGCGGTCGGGCCGCCGCGATCGTGCGCATCATCTCCGGGTACCGGCGGTACGCCTCGACGCACGAGACCAGGATGTACGCCGTCACCGGGATGAGCGCCGACTCGAGCGCAGTGCGTTCGGCGGTCATGGCCCCTGAGATCCGTCCGTGGAACTCCAGCCAGTCGTTGACCTCGTGCTGGTCCACGCGTCAGCTCGCCGTGCGCAGGACGCCGGTGGTCTCGGAACAGTCGAGCACAACGGTCGAGCCGTCCTCCGGAACCGCGCCCGTGAACGCGGTGGCCATGATGCAGGGCACTTGGTACTCGCGACTGACGATGCCGATATGACTCGACGGCGTCCCCGACATGCACACCACCGCCGTGAGTTCGTCGAAGATCGGGGCGAGGAACGTGGCCCCCGCGTCCTGCACCCCGGCGATCACGCCGTCGGCGCCACTGTCCATCAGGACGAGGACGTCGTCGGGCGAATGCAGCATCCGCCAGGACCCTTCCACCGCGTCCGTGGCGAACACCGTGACCCCTGTCCCCAGCACTTCACTCATGTTGCGGACCCTACCCGGCGGCCCGCGGCGGGCCCGTCGTCCGTCGCCGTCGCGGCGTGCCCCACCGCGGGCCCGAAAGG
>JBDUBS010000233.1:0-4552 GCA_040003875.1 Acidimicrobiia bacterium
CCCGCTCCGCTCATTCCGTCGTAAGCGGCCGCGAGCCGTTCCGCCTCACTTCACCGCTTCACCAACTCGGTGATCAACGACTCGAAGCGGTCGAGAATGCGCTCCGGTGACACATCATCTCGATTGGCGTGGGTCTGAGCCGAGGTCACGAGTTCGGCGTAACGATCGTCGTCGTCCCACATCTCGGCCAGCGCTCGGATCCATGCCTCGGGCGGTGCGTCGTTGGGCACGAGCATCCCGCCGGTACCGATCGCCTCCACCAGGCCCGGGAACTCGGTCGCGAGCACCGGGATGCCATTCGCCTGGGCTTCGAGTACCACCCGCGGCCGGTTGTCGACGCGGTGCGGCACGAGGAGCACGCGCGCCTCGCGATAGAGGTCCGCCGGACAGGTGGTGTACGGCAGCAGCGTCACGTTCGGGTGATCGGCGAGCGGGCGAGTGACGGCTGCGAGTTCGGCGGCACTCATCATGTTCGATTCGCGCAACACGAAGGGAATGTCGGGCCGGGCGCGGGCGAGGTCCCAGACCCGGTCGCCACCGAGCATCTCGATCGGATTGATGAGCACGACCTTCGTGCGGGTGGTGTCGGTGCGTGATCTCTCCAGTTCGACAATCGACGGCACCACCGTGCATTCGTACCCCGCCGCACGCGCTTCGACGGCCAGGCTCTCCGCGTTCGCGAGCAGCAGATCCGGCGGCGCGCCGGTCACCGTCAGATGGCCTTTGGCCGACGCCTCCCGCAGGTAGAGCACGCTCGGAATCGATGCGGCCTGGAGCTGAGCGCGGAGTCGGCGCCACGACACCCGGTCGATGCTGGCCGCCACCACCACATCCGGTGTGAAGCGGCGCCGGAGCGTCCGAAACCCGTTCTCGGGGATCGCACAAACCCACGTGGGATGATCAGGCGTCTCCATCCGGCGAATCCGGTGCCCGAGGGGCCGTTGGAGAGCGAGCAATGCCGGCCGCATCGGACTGTTGCGCAGCGTCGTCGAGAGGTCGACCTGGCGGTCGTAGAGCGGGCGCGCCAGCCGACTCTTCACCGTTGCGGCGAGAATCTCTACTTGGTGGCCGCGCTCGGTGAGACGACGCGCGAGCTGGCGCTGACTGACGCTCGATCCGCCGCGTGTGTCGTTCGAGACGAAGAGGAACTTCAACGGCATCAGCGCATCCAAGAGGGCGGGTATCGTGAGCGCCCTCGCGACAGAGGTTGGGCGTGTGAAATCGGATCCTACATATGACCTCGCGTTCGAAACCGTGGGCAACGCAACGCTGATCGCGCACGACCAGGTACCGGTCCTGGCGACCGATCCGTGGCTCTTCGGGCCCGCGTATTTCGGCAGTTGGATCCTCTCGCACGAGATCCCCGAGGAGCAGCTGCGGTCCATCTCGGCGTGCCGGTACATCTGGGTGTCGCACGGCCATCCGGATCACCTGAGCATGCCGTCGCTCGAGACGTTGCGAGACAAGACGATCCTCTTGCCCGATCACGTCGGCGGACGAATCCGCGACGCGCTGGTCGCCGACGGCTTCCGCGTGCACGTACTCCCTGATCGTCAGTGGGTTCCCCTCAGCCCGCGCATTCGCGTCCTGTCGATCGCGGACGCGTACCAAGACGCGGTCCTGCTCGTGGATCTCGACGGCACGCTCGTCATCAACTCGAACGACTGCAACGATCACGGCTGGAGCCCGCTGGTGCGGCGCGAGGCGAAGCGTCACGGAGGCGGGATCCTGCTCGCGCTCTCGGGGTACGGCGATGCCGACATGATCAATTACCTCGACCCCGACGGCAACCGCATCCCACCACGGGCGGCCCGACGAATCCCGCCGGGGTACGCGATCAACGCCAAGATGCAGCTGCTGGGCGCTACCGCGTTCGTTCCATTCGCGTCTCTCCATCGATACCAGCGCGAGGACAGCGTCTGGGTGAACGAATACGCCACCTCGCTCGACGATTTCGGCGTCGGTTTCGATCCGGCTGTTGGCGATCTGCTGCCGGCGTTCATCCGCTACGACTGCACGAACCGGTCGGTGCATCGCCTCGATCCGCCCGAGAACGTGGTGGCACCACAGCCGGCGATTCTCTTCGGCGACGACTGGGACGAGCCCCTCACCGATGACGATGTCGCCAAGATCGGGCGATACTTCGACGCCATCGACTCGTTGACCGATGTCGTCGACTCGGTGGTCTTCCGGGTCGGTGGACACGACCACGAGTTCCCGCTCGGGACGGGAACGGGTCGATCGGTGCGTTTCGGTGCGCCGCGGTATTCGCTGATGAGCGCAGTCGAATGGGAGATCTTCGACGACCTGCTGATCGGGAACTTCGTCACTACCACCCTCATCGGTGACTGGCCGACCGGTTCGCTGCGGCCCGATTTCACCGCGCGGGTCGCGAAGTACGCGGACAACGGCCGTGCGTATTCGCTCGGTGACATCGATGGGTACCTGGCGGCATACCGCGGCCGCGCCCGGCTCGACCATTTCCAGTACGACCTCCGGCGCCGGTACTCGTGGGGTATCCGCCGGGCCGCTCGTCGCGTCCGTGAGCGCGTTTCGCCCGATTCGCGGGTCGGTCGGGCCGGCCGCTCGCTGTATTCCCGTGCCCGTCGCTAGTGCGCGTTCTCTGGCTCGTGAAGGGACTCGGGCCGGGCGGCGCCGAACGGCTGTTGGTGGCCGCGGCCGGCCGGCACTCGCGCGAAGAGTTCGACATCTCGTGCGCGTACCTCCTGCCGTGGAAGCAGCAGTTGGTCCCGGAGCTCGAAGCACTCGGCGTCTCCACCACCTGCCTCGACGTGCACGACGAACGTGACGTCCGCTGGGCCGCGCGTCTGCGCCGCCATCTCGTCGATCACCCGGTCGACATCCTGCACGCGCACTCGCCGTACCCGGCGGGAATCGCGCGGCTCGTCGTACGCTCGTTGCCCAAGCGCCATCGCCCGCGCACGATGTACACGCTGCACAACACGTGGGGCAGTTTCGCGGCGCCGAGCCGGATGGTGAACGGCGCGACCATCGGGCTCGACGCCGCGGACCTCTCGGTTTCCGAGCTCGCGTCGGCCACCCTCCCTCCTCGCATCGCGGCTCGGACCGAAGTGCTGGTCCACGGCATCGATCTGGACGCGGTCCGCGCCCAGGCGGATCGAGCCGGGACGCGCGCCGAACTCGGGTTGTCACCGGACGAGGTGGTGTTCGGCACCGTCGCCAACCTCCGCGCGCAGAAGGACTATCCCAACCTCCTGGCCGCGGCTCGTCGCCTGCTCGATGCGGGGGTACCCGTGCGGATCCTCGCGGTGGGCCAAGGTCCGCTGGAGGCAGAGATCCGCGCCGAGCACGCGCGGCTCGGCCTCGATGCCATCGTCGAGATCATGGGGGAACGGGCCGATGCGGTCCGCGTGATGAGCGCGTGCGACGGCTTCGTCCTCGCCTCCAACAACGAGGGTCTTCCGGTGGCGCTGATGGAGGCGCTCGCGCTCGGCCTCCCGGTGGTCGCCACTGAGGTGGGCGGCGTGCCCGAAGCCATCGACGCGAGCAACGGGATCCTGGTCCCGGCGCGCGATCCCGCCGCCCTGGCCCACGCGATCCAGACGCTGGTCGAAGATCCCGAGCGTCGCGTGCGGTTGGGTACCGGCGCGCGCGCGAGCGCAGCTCGCTTCGACATCCGCCGGACCGTCGACCGGCTCGAAGCGGTCTACCGATCGGTTGCACCCGAGCAGGTGGCGCGATGACCGCGGCTCGTGACGATCTCGTGTTCCGGCGCGTCGACGACTCCGATCGCGCCGCAATCCTCGACGTGTTGCGCGTCTCCCTCGGCCGTGAGGTCGACGATCGCTACGAGGCGTTGTTCGCGTGGAAGCACCTGGAGAACGCGTTCGGCCCCTCGCCGGCGTGGATCGCATGCGACGGTGATCGCATCGCCGGGTTCCGCACGATGATGCGCTGGGAGTTCCTCGCCGGCGGCCGCGTGGTCCGAGCGGTGCGTGCGGTGGACACCGCGACCCATCCTGATTATGAGGGCCGGGGAATCTTCACCCGCCTCACGTTGCATGCGCTGGCCGAGCTCGAACTCGAGGGAGTCGAGTTCGTCTTCAACACCCCCAACGACCAGAGCCGACCGGGCTATCTCAAGATGGGATGGCGTGAAGTCGGCACGCTGCCAACGGTGGTGCGGCCGACGCGCTGGACGCGCGCGGCGCGTATTGCCAAGGCGCGCGTGCCGGCCGAACGCTGGTCCACACCGAGCACGGCGGGCGCGGCCGCCGCCGACGTCCTCGCCGAGGTCGCGGCGATCGAGGCGCTCCTGGCGCGCCGGGCGCCGAGCGCGGGACTCGCGACGCGCGTCACGGGCGACTTCCTGCGGTGGCGGTTTGGGACACCGTTGCTCGGATACCGCGCGCTCGCCGCGCCGGGTGGGGTGGCGGACGGATTGGCGATCTTCCGGATCCGTGCGCGGGGTTCGGCGCGTGAGGCCGCACTGGTCTCGATGCTCACGCCCGCCGGTGACCGGCGAGCCGCGGCCGGGTTGGTCAAGGAGCTGGCGCGGGTGGCGGACGCC
>JBDUBS010000647.1:0-4540 GCA_040003875.1 Acidimicrobiia bacterium
TCTTCGCGTTGTCCCACGCGCCACCGGAGTTCGACAGGAAGTTGGCCATGAGCTGCCCAGTGAGGATCACGCCCGCGAGGAACGCGCCGAGGGCGAAGTAGTTGATACCGAAGCCGACGATGACCGGCGCGAGCACTGCGAGCAGCGCCGGAGTAGCGAGCTCACGCAGGGAGGCGGCGGTGCAGATGTCGATCACCGGGCCGTAGTCGGGCTTCTTGGTCCCGGCCATGATCTTGCCGTCGGCGAACTGGCTGCGGACTTCCTGCACGACCACACCGGCGGTACGGCCGACGGCCCGGATCGCCAGCGCCGAGAACAGGAAGGCGACCGATCCACCGATGAGCAGACCGATGAACGTCTTCGGGTCGGCCACGTTCATCTGCGTGGCGAGGCTGCGGAACACCTTCGGGCCGCTCGGCAGGTTGAGTTCCTGACCGATCGTCTCGATGAAGGATGCGAACAGGGCGACCGAGGCGATGACCGCCGAACCGATCGCGAAGCCCTTCGTGACCGCCTTGGTGGTATTCCCCACCGCGTCGAGGCTCACCATGATGCGCTCGGGCTCGCCCTCGAACTCGCCCGACATCTCGGCGATACCCGCCGCGTTGTCGGCGACGGGACCGAACGTGTCCTCGGAGACGATGACGCCGGTCGTGGCGAGCATGCCCATACCGGTGAGGGCCACCAGATAGAAGATGAACTGGATGTTGCCGTCGCCCATGGCGATCGCGATCCCGAGCGCGGCGCAGATGGCGATGATCGCGTAGACGCTCGACTCGAGCCCCGAGCTGATGCCGGACAGGACCACCGTGGCCGGGCCGGTCCGAGTGGCTTCGGCGATCTCCCGCACGGGCGCGGTTTCGGTGGACGTGAAGTACTCGGTCAGGCGGCTGAGCCCCTGGGCCAGCACGAGCCCGGACACCACGGCGCCGAAGCACTTCCACCCAGCGTTCGCGTGGTCGTTGCCGACGTAGCCGAACGCGACGACCGCAGTACCGACGATGGTGAGCAGGCCCGCGGTCAAGAACCCGCGGTTGATCGGCGCCATGGCCGACTTGTCCTTCTCGGTGGCGCGCACGGCGAAGACGCCGACGATCGACGCGAGCACGCCGATCGCGCGAGCGGCGAGCGGGAACACCAGGCCGAGGGCCGGGTTCGCACCGATCGACTTGAACGCGGCGACACCCAGGATGATCGAGGCAACCAGCGTGACTTCGTACGACTCGAACAGGTCGGCGGCCATACCGGCGCAGTCACCCACGTTGTCACCGACGTTGTCGGCGATCGTGGCGGGGTTGCGGGGGTCGTCTTCGGGGATCCCGGCCTCGACCTTGCCGACCAGGTCGGCGCCGACGTCGGCCGCCTTGGTGAAGATGCCACCACCCACCCGCAGGAACAGAGCGAGGAGCGAGCCGCCGAATCCGAATCCGATGAGGATGGCCGAAGCGGTGTTCTGGAACACCATGATGATGATCGTGGCGCCGAGCAGCCCGAGGCCGACGGTGAACATGCCCGCGACCCCGCCGGTGCGGAACGCGACCTTGAGCGCGGCGGGGAGCGATCCGGCCTTGGCCGCCGCGGCGGTACGGACGTTGCCGCGCACCGCGAGGCTCATGCCGATGAACCCGGTGAGCCCGGACATGAAGCACCCGGCGATGAAGGCGAGCGTGCGAAACAATCCAGACGCAACGAAGGACAGGCCCGCGCCGCCATCGCTCGGGTTCAACCCCACTTTGGCAAACTCGCCTGCACCCGGCTTACCGATCGCGGTGGCGGTCACGAACACGACCACGGCGAGCGGTACCAGGATCACGGCGATCGTCTTGAACTGACGCTTGAGGTACGCCATCGCGCCCTCTTGGATCGCCAGCGCGATCTCGACCATGGTCGGCGTGCCGGTCTCGGCGGCCAGGACACCCTTCATGAGGAAGAACCCGACGGCGAGAGCCAACACCGCGGTCACCGCGGAGAACACCAGCCAGAACCACTCACTCGAACCCAGTGTGAAGACCTGGTAACTGCCTTCGGCGATGACGGTGCTCATGTGCTGACGTGCTCCTTGCTGGTTGAAACGAGCGACCTGACGGTCGGGGTGCCCCAAAGCCCGGCGACGCTACGGGGCGTCGCGAAGGGCGTCAATCTAGCGAAGCCGGCCGGGCAGTGATCGAAGCGGGCGCCGGATCACCGTGGCGGCGGGGAAGGCCGGAATCCCGAGGGGATCAGATGTGGTACGGGACCGACGTGACGACGGTGCCCTTGCGGAACAGCAGCCGACCCTTGAGGAACAGGGCGCTCTGGTTGTGGAGCAACTGACCCCACCAGGAGCTGACCACGAACTCCGGGATGACCACGGTGATGATGTCGTCGTCGCGCTGGGCATCGAGCTCCTCGACGAACCGCAGGACCGGCCGGGCGAGCTCGCGATACGGCGAGAAGACGATCTCGAGCGGGACCGTGATGTTGAACTGCGCCCACTGACGGGCGATCTTCTCCTGCTCCTCCTCGTCGGAGACCACGGTGACGGCAATCAGCCGGGTCGGACGCATCGATTGCGCGTAGGCGAGGGCTTCGAGCACCCCGCGGTGCACCGAGCCGACAAGGACCACGACCGTGTGGTTCATCGGCCGGACCTTGTAATCAATGTCGGCCGCGAGGCCTTTCTCGATCGTCGTGTAGTGCGAGTGGATCGACTTGAACAGCAGGATGATGAACGGGATGACCACGATCGGCACCCAGGCGCCTTCGGTGAACTTCGTCGCCGCGATGACGATCAAAATGATCAGCGTCGTGAACGAACCGATGCCGTTCAACCACGCGTTGAACTTCCAGCGTGGTTCGCGTTCCTTCTGATGGTGGCGCACCATGCCAGCCTGCGAGAGCGTGAAGGACGTGAACACACCGACCGCGTAGAGCGGGATCAAGGCGTTGGTCAGCCCACCGAACGCGACGATGAGAACGCCGGCCATCGTCGCCAGGATGAGCACGCCATTCGAGAACACGAGTCGGTCACCTCGGTTCGCCAACTGACGCGGCAGGTATTTGTCGTGGGCGATGATCGACGACAGGCGAGGGAAGTCGGCGTATGCGGTGTTCGCCGCGAGGGTCAGGATCGCTGCGGTCGCGAACTGGAGCACGAGATAGATCGGACCGTTCCCGAACACGAGCAGGCCCATCTGTGAGAACACGGTTTGCTCGTGGCTCGGATACGGGTGCAGCCGGTGGGCCAGTACCGATACCCCGAAGAACAGCACTCCGAGAATGATCGCCATCCACATGAGCGTCCTGGCCGCGTTCTTCGATTCGGGCCGACGGAACGCGGGGACGCCGTTCGAGATCGCTTCCACGCCGGTCAGCGCGACGGCGCCGGAAGAGAAACCCTTCAAGATCAGGAACAGTCCGAGTGACCCACCGAACACCTTCGTCCCGCCGGCGGCCTTGAACGCTTCCTCGTTCAGGGGAACGTGCGAGATGTTCCCGGAATAGCTCTGATAGAGGCCGTAGACGATCAGCGCGACGAGCGCCACGATGTAGAGGTAGGTCGGCGCCGCGAAAATCCGGCCCGACTCTTTGATCCCGCGCAAGTTTGCGATCGTGATCAGGCCGATGAGGATCAGCCCGATCTCGACTCGGTAATCCACGAGATTCTGGAACGCCGGGATCGAGACGATCGCAGCCACTCCGGCGGAAATCGACACCGCGACGGTGAGGATGTAGTCGACCAACAGTGAGGCGCCCGCGATGAGCGAGGGCATCTCGCCGAGGTTCTCCCGACTCACGACGTAGGAACCGCCGCCGCTCGGATAGGCGAAGATCGTCTGGCGATACGAAGTCACCACGATGGCCAAGATGAGCGCGACGGCGATCGAGATCGGAATCAGCGAATTGAGACCGAGCGCGAGGCTCGATGACCCGATCGCCACGACGAACAGGATCTCCTCGGTCGCGTACGCGGTCGACGAGATCGCGTCGGACGAGAACACCGCGAGCGCGATGACCTTGGGGATCCGCTGATGCTCCTGCTCGGCGGTCGCGAGCGGCCGACCCACCAAGATGCGTTTGACGACGGACACGGAACCCCTTCGACATGACGGCTGCGACCGGGAGGGAGTCTGGCACGGTCGAGCCGGAGCGCACCGGTTCCGGAGCACTAGGTTCCTCCCCCATGCGAGTCGCCATCGCCGGAGCCGGCAACGTCGGACAACACGTCGCCGCGTCACTGCATCATGCGGGCCACGAGGTACTGCTCATCGAGCAGAAAGATGCCGTGCAGGCCCGCGCCACGCTCGATGCCGGAGTCGAATGGCACATCGGTGACGCGTGCGAGGTGTCGTCGCTCCGCGAGGCCGGACTCGAGAAGTGTGAAGTCCTCGTCGCCGCCACCGGAGACGACGAGGACAACCTCGTCGTCTCGCTGCTCGCCAAGCAGGAGTTCGGCATCCCCCGCGTGATCGCTCGCGTGAACCACCCCAAGAACGAGTGGATGTTCACCGAGAACTGGGGCGTGGACCTCTTCGTCTCCACCCCCACCCTGATCACCGCG
>JBDUBS010000130.1:0-4529 GCA_040003875.1 Acidimicrobiia bacterium
TAGTTCTCGTGGGTGCCGTAGGAGTTGCCCTTGCCGTCGGAGTTGTTCTTGTAGACGACGATCTCCTGGCCGGGTTCGAGCAGCCGCCGGGAGGCCCGCATCGACCGGTCGAGGATCCGCTCCCCTGCTTTGTCGGCAAGGACGAGTTCCAACGCGTTCGAGCACTCCGGGGTGGAGTACTCGGGATGGGCGTGGTCGACGTAATAGCGGGCACCGTTGGTGAGCACGGTGTTGACGAGATGGGTCTCGATCGCAGGGGCGAGACTGTTGTCGCGTCCGAAGCCCCGCGCGTCGCGCCCGGGACTCTCGTCGTCGAAGTCCCAACCCACTCGGCGATGTTCGACGTAACCGTTGATCAGGAGCGACGAGGCCAGCACCGGGTTCGGGTCGGCCGCGTTGCGCAGCACGACGCCGTATTCGGTCTCGATGCCACAAACCTTCGGAACCGCCACCGTCGGAGGCTAACCCGATGGGATGACGACGCCGGGCGGGTACCGGGACGCTCAGGGCGTGTTCGCAAACACATCCAAGAAGATGCGGTGGCCGTCGTGGTCGATCACGCCACGGGTCTGGGTGCTGGGGGCGACCTCCCGCTGGCCGTGGAGATCCATCCAGAACCACTTCCGGCCGTCGACCGTGATCGTGCCGTGGGCGGTGCTGATGCCGGTTGCGCCGGGACCGGGGACGAAGGTGTTGCCGGGCCCGGTGCACGCCTGACCGCCCTCGCCGAGTGGGCTGCGGTGCCGCGTCCCGTCGCGCCACACGTAGCGGCCGGTGGCGGTGACATCGGACGTCGGGGGCAGGAGCGTCGCGAGTTGGTTGGCGACGATCCCACCGGCATCCTTGGCTGCCGCTTCACCGTCGTCGGAGTGACCGCACCCGAACCGGTCACGGTCGTCGGCACCGTCGAGTGTGAGGGGCACGCCGACGGCGTTCGACTTCGGGAACAGGTAGCCGACCATGTCCTCTCCGAGACCGGCGATGAATCGGTACGGCTGAGACAAGCGCGCCATGATCCACGGCGGTGGACTCTGGCCGTCGGGCACGGCCTGGTCGTCGGGGCCACCGAACGAGCGCACGTAGGTGAACGGGAAGAGTTCACCCGGCGCGCTGACGAAGTCGGCATCACCGATGCGGTACCAGGCGACGTCGGTCTGGAACTGGTTGGCGATCTCGAACGGATCCGCGATCCCCGCCGCGTTCCGAGTCAGCTTCCGACCGTCGACGTATCCGTCCTTGCCGGGGATGACTCCGAACGACCCGCCGAGCGCGAAGAGCGCATTCTCGAGTGGCATGAAGAACGTCGTCCGCTTCGACTTCACCGTGTCGGAGTGAGACCAGGAACCGGTGGCCAGCGCCCACAGGCTCCAGCGCGCGATCGCCTCGCCGCGGGCCTGGTTCGACGCGTGATAGCCGTACGGGACCCGCGTGGCGTCGTTGGTGTAGATGGTCCGACACCCACCGTTGCCGACCGACGAGTAGAGGCTCGTCGGCGTGTGGTCACGCGGCGCGGGATAGACCTGGGGCATCTCGACCGAACCGTTGGCACCGGCCATCGTCATCGCCATGCCCCCGAAATAGGACTCCAGCTTCAGGCGGGCGAAGTTGGGCCAGTCGGACGAGAGGTGCAGCCGATCCTGATTGTTGTCCGAGAAGCCCAACTCTTCGGCGTGGATGCCGTAGTTCACGAGCGTCGCGATCGCCTTGCCGTTCGGACGGACCGCCTGCATGACCCCGATCGACTCGTCGGCGACGAACGGATACGACGACCAACACGTGGTCAGGTCGTTCGGGCGGACCGAGCCGAATCGGATGTTGGCGCGCTGCAACTTCGACGATGCCTGCTCGATCGCACGGGCGGTGCGGTCGATGAGGAACTCCACGTAGAACGGGTCGACGCCGGAGCTGGTCTCGGAGGGCCCGGTGATCCCGATGGTGTCGGGCGCGGACTCGTCGTGGGTGGAGCTGAAGAACATCTCGTCGAGGCTGGTCACACCGTCGGCACGGACCTTGGCCCGCACCCGGTCCCAGATCTCCTTGAACACACCCTCGTTGTCGACGCTGGTGATGGCGACCTCGCGGTGGTCGTTGGCCACCACGATCGTGCGCGCCCAGATCGGGTCGAGCACGGCCGTCGGTTGGCGGTCGCAGCAGTTACCGCCCCCGAGGTAGATGCCGTCCCACCGGCCGTCGGGCGGAGCGGTCGTACCGTCGACGCGCGGGACCGGGCAGTCCTGGAACGGCTCGCCGTCGTCGTGTCGCTGATTGGCGTTCGTGTCCTGATAGGGCTCCTCGAGCGCCAGCAGGTGGTGGCCCGTGTACCCGGCGGGCGCGGCGCACGCGGCCGGGTTCGGCGCACCACTCGTGGCGAGCGGCGGCGTGATGTCGACCGCGGCCGCGCCGACCCGGAACTTGGCGTCGTGGCTGTTCTGGTGATGATCGCCGTCGTCGTGCCCGTGGTGGTCGCCGTGGTGATCGTCGGCGACGGCCGTACCGGGGCCGAGCGCGGTGCCGACCAGTCCGATGACCAGGACGACGGGAATGACGCGAAGGGCACGCAACGGACGCATGGCCCGAGCCTACGAATCCCCGCCCGCGTGCGCCATCCCGCACCGTTCGTCTACAAGAACGAGGCCCACAACAGCTGGACGCTCACCGGTCAGGACTCGGGCATCGACCCCTACGGTCAGGGCACCGCGATCGAGCGCAATCTGCGCCCTGCACCGGTAGCCCTGCCATGCGTGCGTTCCGCGGAACGCGGTTCAGACGACATGTCCCCTGGGTGGCGTTGCTCTTCTCCCGGGGCTCAGATCCCCGAACGCGTCCGCGGACGCGTTCGTCGTGGCGCGCTGATAGGCGGTTTCGGAAATCCGGCTTAGCTCTACGTCTGTATACCTAACTGATATTCCCGAAACGGGGACATCACTCGCCGTTCGACACGCGCCCGCTCGAGATGTGTCCCGCACTCGTCGACACCGGGACGCCTGGGGGAAACGGGATCGGTAGATTCGCCGCCATGGCCACGATCGACGAGCACGGGCGACCCGAACCTCCGTTCGCGGGCGACGAGACCGCGACGCTGGTGGGATTCCTCGAGTACCAACGGGCGACGCTCGCGTGGAAGTGCGCGGGCCTCGACGCTACCGGCATGGGGAGAAAGGTCGCGGCGTCAGAGATGTCGCTCGGCGGGATCCTCAAGCACATGGCCTACGTGGAGGACCTGTGGTTCGGACGTTGCCTGGGCCGTCGGCCCAAGTCGGAGCCCTGGGCCAGCGTCGATTGGGACGCGGACCGTGACTGGGACTGGCACAGCGCGGCCGACGACTCCCCCGAGGACCTGCGCACCTTGTGGCAGGACGCGGTGGAAGTGTCACGTGGGATCCTCGCCGAGGCCATCGCCGGTGGGTCGTTCGACCAGCTGGGCGACAGCATGTGGTCGGGCGAAGATGCGCCGAGCTTGCGCTGGATCCTCGTCCACATGATCGAGGAGTACGCCCGCCACAACGGTCATGCCGATCTGCTGCGCGAAGCGGTCGACGGCGCGACCGGCGAGTGATCCGAACCCGAAGGAGGAGCACACCATGACGACCCTGCCCGATCGTCCGAATACCGCCCTGATCGTCATCGACGTACAGAACGGGGTCGTCGCCGACGCGTATCAACGGGACGAGGTGGTCGGGAACATCGCGGGCCTGGTCGACCGCGCCCGCGCCGAGCACGTGCCCGTCGTCTGGGTCCAACACGAGAGTGACGAACTCGTCGAGGGCAGCGACGGGTGGCGCTACGTCCCGGAACTCCGGCGGAACGAAGACGAGCCGTTGATCCACAAGCGTTACGGCGATTCGTTCGAGGCCACCGACCTCGAGTCCAAACTCGCGCAGTTGGGTGTGGGCCGCCTGGTGGTGACCGGCGCCCAGACCGACGCGTGCGTCCGTTCCACGCTCCATGGCGCGATCGCGCGCGGCTACGACGCCCAGTTGGTGAGCGACGCCCACACCACCGAAGACCTCTCCCAGTACGGCGCGCCGCCACCCGGCCAGGTGATCGCGCACACCAACCTGTACTGGAAGTACCAGACCGCGCCCGGTCGCACGGCCGGTGTCGTCCCGACGGACGAGGTCGACTTCTCGGCCGCGAGCGCCGATTCGACCTAGGACTAGAGGTACTGGCCGGTGGTGACCCGCTCGATCTGACGACCGCCGGTGCCTTCCGTGTGACCTTCGGAGATCAGCGTGCGGACGAACACGATGCGCTCACCCTTCTTGCCCGAGATCTTCGCCCAGTCGTCCGGGTTGGTCGTGTTGGGCAGGTCCTCGTGCTCGCGGTACTCTTGCTTGATCGAGTCGAGCAGGTCCTGGGTGCAGATGCCGTGGGTACCGCCGGCGATCTTGCGCTTGATGGCCAACTTCTTCGCGCGGCGCACGACGTTCTCGATCATGGCGCCGGAGGAGAAGTCCTTGAAGTAGAGGATCTCCTTGTCGCCGTTCTGATAGGTGACCTCGAGGAAACGGTTCTCCTCGTCGGTGGCG
>JBDUBS010000016.1:0-4514 GCA_040003875.1 Acidimicrobiia bacterium
CGCGTGGCCTCGCGTTTTCCACCTTCGCGGTCCCGACGATTCTCGGCGAGATCAAGCGCCACTTTCGGGATCGCGCGTGGGCGACCCGGGTTCCGCGCGGTTTACAAGAGCTCGCGCTCCGACTCACGCAGTCGGTCCAACATCTGACCCAGGAGCTGAAGCGCTCACCGTCGCTCGACGAGATCGCGGCCGACATGGACATCGACGTCGAGCGGGTCCTCGAAGCGATGGAGGTGAACCGGTCGTACGCAGCCAGCTCGCTCGACGCGCCCGCCCGCGACGACGACACGTCACGCCGGCTCGAACGGGTGCTCGCGGAGGTGGACCCGGGTCTCGCAGCGGTCGATCATCAACTTGTCGTGAAGAGTTTGCTCGAGACGTTGTCGGAGCGCGACCGCCGGATCGTCGAGTTGCGGTTCTTCGAGGGTTGTACCCAGCTCGAGATCGCCGAGCAAGTGGGCATCAGCCAGATGCACGTGTCGCGGCTCCTCGCCCGTTCGTTGGAGAGTCTCCGGGACCACCTCACCGGCGTGTAGCAAGCCCCGCGGTACGCCGCGGTTTCAGCTCGCCTGGAACAGGTCGAGCAGACCGGTGACCTCGAAGACCTTGCGCGGGGCCGGCTGGAGTCCGCGGACGACGAGTTGGCCGCCCAGTCCGTGCGACTGCTTGAGTGCGGCGACCAGCACCCCGAGGCCCGACGAGTCGATGAACGTGACCCCATTGAGATCGATCTCGATGGTGCCGGTGCCGTCCGATTCCAGGAGCCGGGCGAGCGCATGCTCGAGCCCGGGAACGGTTGCCACGTCGAGCTCCCCCCAGGCGACGACCGTCGGCGTGGGGAGATACCGAACTTCTGTGCCGGTTCCGACCGGGCCCGAGGTCTCGTCCACGCACGCGCTCCTTTTTTTCACCGACCAGTTGTCGGCACCTACCCGAGCCGTTGCGACCGGGCTCCGGGCGCCGTACCCGTCGTGATCGGATCTCAAACCGGTCGACGCGACGATGTCGTGGTGGTCGCCATGGAGGCGGTCTCCAACGCGGTCGAACCGGCCTTCGGGCTTGACGGAGAGGGTACGGTCGTCGTGGAAGGCCGGGATCGACGTCGGCCTCATCGTCGGCCTTATCGTGACTGTGCGCGATGGTGGGTGAATCCGTTCCGCAGGCCGGAGTGGGGCCGGGGGTTCCTTGTTGATGCAGGCGCTCGCGGCTGATGTCGACCGCCGGGGATCGGCATGGGTATCGTGACGCCTTCCTGGAGTGAGATCGAGGCTGAGGCCGGAGGAACCATGTCGTCAGGTGAGCCCACTCTGAGCCGCGAGGATCGTGACGCGGTGCCCACATTGGTGCTCGCCGGCGACTTCGATCTTGCCGTGGCCGAGGACCTCCGAACTGCCCTCCGTGCTCTGGGTGCCGCCGGATCGTCGACGCCGCAGGTCGATCTTTCGGGCGTCACGTTCCTCGACTCGAGCGGCCTCGGAGTGCTCCTCGACTTCCAGCGTGAGACCGCGGCCGGCAACGGTGTCGTGGTGGTGCTCGCTCCATCGGCGCCGTGTCGTCGGCTGCTCGAGATCACCGGCGTGGATTCACTCTTCGATATCCGCGACTGAACTGCGGGTTTCCTTCACCGGCTCGGCGGGAACCAGGGTGCTGACCGCCGATCGAAGTGCAGAGTCGTGGACCTTCCGTTTCTCGAACAATGGGTGCGCCGCACGAGGCCCCGTGACCGGCAGGCGCTCGCCGCCTCGCTGCTCCAAGCGTCGGAGCGCGACGACCATCACCTCTTGGTCGCCGACTTCCTGTGGTCGTTGGCGATGGACGTCTACGTGCTCGACGCCGAGGATGTCGAACGGGTCGATCGACTCGTGCACGAACTGGTCGAGCCCACGCATCGTCTCGGGTAAGTCGCGGCGGCGGATGTCGCTCCGCGCTACGTCGCCGGAGGGGTGGTGGTGGTCGTCGTGGTGGTGGTGGTGGTCGTCGACGTCGTGGTGGTCGTCGACTCGGACGGTCCTGGTGGATTCAGGTTGATGATCGCCGGGGGTGGAGCGGTTGTCGGTCCGCTGCTCACCGTGAGTGCGACGGTGCCGTGGTTGTCGAGACGATTCCCGCCGAGCGGCGACTGCTCCGAGACGATGCCAGGGGCCAGCGCGTTGTTCGGTGCCGCCGATGTCGTCACGTCGAAGCCCGAGTTCCGCAGGGTTGCGGTGGCCTGGGTCTGGGTCTGGCCGACGACTGTCGGCACCACCTTCTTCTCGCCGTTGTCGTCCTGGACCGCCCACACGATGACGAGGGCCACGATGATCCCGAGCACTGTTGCCAGCGCGACCGCGGGCCAGATGGATCGCCGCGCCACCGGGGTCTCGGGGAGGGCCTCGACGAACACCGTGGTGGGTTTGACCGTTCGTTCGAGGGCCGGAACCTCGAGACGTCGGAGGGCGGCTTCGGCCTCGGCCGCGCTCGGTCGAGCGATGGGCCGCGGGTCCATGAGTTGCACGGTCAGCTGGTCGTACTCCTTGGGGATGAGGGTGGCTGCGGCCGACGGTGGGACGGGCGCGTCGTGCACCTTGCGTTCGGCAACCACGCTCTCGTCCCAGTTCGCGATCGGCGGGGTACCCACGACCATCGCGTAGAGCAGCACACCGAGCGCATACAGGTCGGCCGGTGCGCCGTCTGCGTGCTCGGTGAGTTGCTCGGGCGCGGCGTAGGCGGTCGCCGTGAGTCCGCCGGCGGTGCCGCCGAGGTAGCCGACCGCACTCCCGAGGACGTGCGCGTCTCCTTGGGCGTCGATCACGATGTCGTCCGGCGTCAAGGCGCCGTGGTGCGCGCCGACGGCGTGGAGCCGGGCGAGCACACCACTCACTTCGCGACCGATGGTCGCGGCCTGGCCGACGGCGAGCGGACCGTCGCGCAACGCAGTAGTGAGGGTGGTGCCCGGAACCGTCTCGGACACCACTGCGATGGTGCCCTGGTGCTCGACGACATCGATGGTGGATGCGAGCGCCGGGCTCGACGCGGTCGCGACGCGACGGACCGCGGACCGGACGGCCTCGAGCGTGGTGGCCGAATCGGCGCCGGCGTCGAGGAAGTCGATGGTGACGGGCTGACCGGTCGTCTCGTCGCGGGCTGCCGCGACGTACGCGCCGCTAGGCCTGTCGAGGCGTTGCACGATGCGGTACCGACCGCCGACGAGCTGCTCGGCCGCCGACGCGGTTTCGCGTCCGTCTCCGATGGTGGGTTCTTCGGTCGACATGTGCCCCTCCGGTTGTCGCCAATGGTGCAGCGGCTGGCTGCTGCACCATTGGTGCGCGCATTGGTTCGATTGGTGACCTCGAGGCCTACCCGAACGCGCCGGATCGAAACCTGTTCGATCGGTCGGCAGTTCGATCGGTGGGCGAATCGGGTTCGGTCAGCGGGGCAGGGATTCGGAGGCTCGCCGTCCGCGGGGGGTCCCGTCCGTCGGCTTGGTCGCCCGGCGTCCCGAACGCTCGAGCTCCAACGCGAGATCGTGCCAGTGATCGACCACGCGTTCGAGTTCCACGACGCGACGGCGGGCCGCCTTGAGGTCCTCTCGGGCATTCAGCAGTTGGCGCTGGGCCGCGCGAAGCGATTGGCGGGCCAGGGTGCGGGGTGGGGGGCACGTGCCCTCGACTTGACGCCCTTCGGTATCTGAATCTCGGTTACGGGCCGCGGTGAGGCGGTGGGTCGGCATGGGAAGAGAGTGCCCGCTCGTCGGTGCCGTCAAACGGCGACACCGGACCCACGGTGTGGTCCGTGCCGTGCCGGGCCACCAGGTCGGCCGCCCGTTCGCCTGCTTCCACGGGAAGCCCGAAGCGCAGGAGACGGCCCCCGAAGGCGACCGACGACGCCGCGAACCAGGCCAATCCGAGCGCGGCACCGGCGACGACGTCGGTCAACCAGTGCACCTCGAGGAGGACCCGGGAGGCGCCGACCATCGTGGCCGCCCCGAGCGCGGTTCCGAGCAAGGCTGCCTGACGGTGGCCCGATCGACCGCGTCCGGCGACGAGCGCGATCGCCGAGAACGTCGCGAACGCGGCGGTGGCGTGTCCGCTCGGGAACGACGGACCGGAGAACCCGGCCAGGAGGTGACCCGTCGGCCGAGCCCGGTCGACAATGGCCTTCACCACGTTGGCGATCAGGTTCTGGCCCACCACGACCAACGCGAGGAACCCTGCGATCGCGAGCACGGACTCACGCTGCCGTACGAGCGCGACGAGCACGACCACGACGGCCAGGACGATGATCGTGACCGTCGCACCACCCTGGGTCACGATTCGCAACACGCGCGTCGATGCCGTAGTGGCGTTGGTGCTGCCCCAGTTGGCGGCGCCGCGGTCGATGCGGACGAGCGTCGCGTTCGACTGCACGAAGGCGGCGAGGGCGGCGAGCAGACTGCCGCCGATGACGATGACCGCAGTCGCGGCCGTGAGGGCGAGACCGGTGACGGCGGACGGATCGCGGCGTCGAGTCCAGAACGTGGATGTGGTCTGGGTGAC
>JBDUBS010000480.1:0-4506 GCA_040003875.1 Acidimicrobiia bacterium
CCTTGTGCCAGAACCGCGCGTACAGCAGGTGCAGCACCGCGTGCTCGACCCCGCCCACGTAGAGGTCGATGCCGCCGGGCCCGTCACCCATCCAGTAGCGCTCGGCCTCGAGACTCACGAACTGGTCCTCGTTCGTGGGGTCGAGGTACCGGAGGTAGTACCAACACGAACCGGCCCATTGCGGCATGGTGTTGAGTTCGCGACGGTAGGTCTTGGGTCCTTCGCCGAGGTCGAGTTCGATGGTGGTCCACCCTTCGGCGCGCGACAGCGGCGGCGCCGGGACACTGGCCGAGTTGTCGGCGACGATCTCCGGCTCGAAGTCGATGATCTCGGGCAGCTCGACCGGGAGCAGCGACTCCGGGAGCGCGATCGGGAGGTCGAGTTCGTCGTAGACGATGGGGAACGGCTCACCCCAGTACCGCTGCCGGCTGAACAGCCAGTCCCGGAGCTTGAAGTTGACCGTCGCCTCACCCAGACCGCGATCCGCGAGCCATTGAGTGATCGCGGCCTTGGCATCCCGGACGTCGAGACCGTCGAGTGAGACATCCGCGTTCGCCGAGTTCATCGCGCGGCCGTCGCTCACGTACGCCTCGGGCCATTCGGATGCCGGTGCATTCGGTGCGCACGCGTGGTCGGCGAGCCATCCGCCCGCCGGTTCGATCACCCCGACGATCGCCAACTCGAACTCGCGCGCGAACTCGAAGTCGCGCGCGTCGTGCGCCGGCACCGCCATGATCGCTCCGGTGCCGTACCCCATGAGGACGTAGTCCGCCACGAAGATCGGGATGCGTTCGTCGTTCACCGGGTTGATCGCGAACGCGCCGGTGAACACCCCCGTCTTGTCCTTGCCCTCGGCCTGGCGTTCGAGGTCGCTCTTGGTCGCCGCGAACTCGCGGTAGCGCCGTACCGCGTCGGCAGGCCCGCCTTCGCTTCCGAAGATTCCCTTCCACGCCGCGGGAACGTCGTTGACCCCCTCGCCGAACATCGCGCCGGGCCACTCCCCCGGCACGATTGCGTCGACCAACGGGTGCTCCGGGGCCAACACCATGTAGGTGGCGCCGAAGAGCGTGTCCGGTCGCGTGGTGAACACGGTGATGACGTCGTCGGCACCCTCGACCGCGAAGTCGACCGACGCGCCGGTGCTGCGCCCGATCCAGTTGCGTTGCATCACCTTGATCGAATCGCTCCAATCGAGGAGCGCGAGATCGTCGAGCAACCGGTCGGCGTACGCGGTGATCCGCATCATCCATTGCTTCAGTGGACGGCGGTACACCGGGAAGTTGCCCCGTTCACTCCGACCGTCGGCGGTGACTTCTTCGTTCGCCAGCACCGTGCCGAGCGCCGGACACCAGTTGACCGGCGCCTCGGTCAGATAGGCGAGCCGGTAGGAGTCGACGAGTTCACGTTGCGCGCGCTCGTCGAGGTCGGCCCAACCGACGTCGGGATCGGACTGGAAGAGCGCGACGAGATCGGCGATCGGGCGGGCCCGGTCGAGGTCGAAGTCGTACCAGGCGTTGTAGATCTGGAGGAAGATCCACTGGGTCCACTTGTAGTACCCGGGATCGGTGGTGGCCGGGCCACGACGGGAATCGTGACCGAGGCCGAGCGCCCGCAACTGGCGACGCATGTTCGCGATGTTCGCCTCGGTGGTGACCCGAGGATGCTGACCGGTCTGAACCGCGTACTGCTCCGCCGGGAGGCCGAACGCGTCGTAGCCCATCGCGTGGAGCACGTTCTTACCGTTCATCCGTTCGAAGCGCGCGAACACGTCGGTGCCGATATAGCCCAGCGGATGACCTACGTGGAGTCCCGTGCCACTGGGGTACGGGAACATGTCGAGCACGAAGACCGGATCGCGGTCGGCGAAGCGTTCCGCGCCCTCGGACAGCAGCCCCGTCGGATTCGGCGCCCAGAACGTGTGCTCGGCGTCCCATCGATCCTGCCAACGGGCTTCGATCTCGTTGGCCAGTCGCGCGTCGTACCGGTGGCGGGGAATGTCGTCGGTCATCGGCGGCGAGCGTACCGGGAGGCCGGCGGGACGCCTGCTACTTTGGCCTCTCCCTTACGGGGCTGTAGCTCAGGCGGTAGAGCACTTCCATGGCATGGAAGGGGTCAGGGGTTCGAATCCCCTCAGCTCCACTCCACCCGGTCGCTGGGCAGATGGGCAGATGGGCACGACCGTCAGTCGGCGCCCGCGTGGAATCCGTCGTCGTGCCAGCGTCCCCAACCCGGCGAGGGCCAGAGCGGCGCGAGCAGGATGCGTCCGTCGTCCCGGAATCCCCGCAGGAGTTCCCACGCGCGCTCGGGATCGGGGTGCTGGGCCGGGCATCTGCCGGTCTGGAGGTGCATCGGGGTGATCGCGAGGTGGCCCAACCAGGTCGCCTGCGGCTCGGCGCCGAAGTGGAAGACCGTGTGGCCGGGGTTGTGGGCGCCCGTGAGCGCGGCCCGCATGCCGGGAACCACGGCCTCGCCGTCGGCCAGCGTGTCGACCCGGCCCTCGTCGATGAACTGGCGCCACACCTTCGACGACGGGAAGTCGCCGGGCTCGCGCTCGAAGTACTCCCGCGCCGCCTCCGGGATCATGATGCGGGCGTCGGGGAAGAACGGCGTCCAGGTGCCATCGTCGTCGCGCCGCCCGATCATCCCGATCGTCTCGATGTGCGAAATCACGACGGTGTCGACGGAGGCGACATCGAAACCGTCCTCCGCCATCCGCTGCGCGAACGCGTCCTGATGGAACGTACCCGCCGCCGGGTCGTGCAGCACCTCGTCCGCCGCTTGCAACGGCTCGAGCACGATTCGCCGCGTCCCGTGCTCGACCACCCACGCCGACGCACTCGCACCGACCTGGTCGTCGTCACCGGCCCAGAGCGGGTGCCGCCACGACACCGTGCGTACGTCGTCGACCGTGAGCCCCACGCGCTCGGGCGGGATCGTCACATCCGCGTACAGCACGCGGGTCAACCTCATCCCCTCGATCTCCAGCGTGGCGGTCCCGGTCATCGGGCCGACGCTACCGGCGACCGTGCCGACGCGTCACGGGATTCCATTTGTCGCGTCGGCTCAACCGGGGAGCGGCGGGCGATCCTCGGCGAAGGTCCCCGAGGCCGCGCCCTCGTAGTCGTGTTGCCGCCACGCTTCGTAGGCCACCACCGCGACCGAGTTGGCGAGGTTCAGACTGCGGTTGTCGGGTCGCATGGGGATCCGCAGTCGATGGTCCGCGTCGAAACCGGCCAGGACATCCTCGTCCAGACCGGTGCTCTCGCACCCGAAGACGATGACGTCGCCGGCGCGGTACTCGACCTCGTCGATGCGACGATGGCGCGCCCCGGCCGTGGTGGCGAACCACCGTCGATCGGTTCCGAGGCCACGCCGGCACGCGGTCCAGCTCTCCCACGCCGTCGTCTCCGTCAACTCGTGATAGTCGAGGCCACCGCGCCGCAGGGCCGGCTCGTCGAGCGTGAACCCGAGGGGCGCGACCAGGTGGAGCCGGGCGCCGACGTTGGCACAGAGGCGGATGATGTTGCCGGTGTTCACCGCGATCTGCGGCGCGACCAGGACGATCTCGAGCACCCGACCATTCTGACTGCTCTGCGTCAGGACTCGTAGAGCGGCTCCCCGAACGAGTGACGCAAACGCGCGTCGTGCAGCAGCGATCCGCGGGTGATGGACGCGTTGCCGAACCGTTTCTGGAGTCCGTCGACGGCCGCGTCGAGTTCGCGGTTGGCCCGACCGGCGCGAGGGAACGGCAACGCGAGCTGCAGCGGATCACGCGGGACGAGGTTCGAGAGCGCGACTCCGATGAGCGTGCAGCCCTGCTCACCGATGATCGGTGCGGCGTGGGCGAGGAGTTCCCGGGCGGCGACCACGATGGGCTCGGTCAAGTCGGTCGGCATCGGGGTCGACGTCGAACGGGTGATCCGATCCCCGTCACCGATACGGAGTCGCAATGTGATCGTGCGCGCGAGCCGTTCATCGGCCCGCAGCCGGCGTGCCACGCGGTCGACGATCGCGAGCAACGCCACGTCGAGTTCCGTGACGTCCCGGCGGTGGCGACCGAGTGCGCTCTGGGATCCAATCGAACGGCGGCGGGCCGGTGTCCGCACCCGCCGTGGATCACGGTTCCACGAGATCGCATGGAGATGGGCCGCCGTC
This sequence comes from Acidimicrobiia bacterium, assembly GCA_040003875.1. Taxonomy (GTDB): domain Bacteria; phylum Actinomycetota; class Acidimicrobiia; order IMCC26256; family JAENVU01; genus JAENVU01. Next base: position 4,156 of record JBDUBS010000480.1, read on the forward strand.
GCGCGACCGAGCGTGGCGGCGAGCGCCCGATCGGGGACGTCGGCCATCTCCCCCACCGTCGCGATTCCCATCGCGTGGAGTCGGGCGGCCGTCTTCGGACCGACTCCCCATAGGCGCTCCACCGGGAGCGGATGGAGGAACTCGAGTTCGCCACCCACCGGGACCAGGCAGATCCCGTCGGGTTTCGCGCTGACGCTCGCGACCTTGGCGAGGAACTTCGTCGACGCGATGCCGATCGACACCGGAAGACCGACATGGTCGCGAACGCGCGCCCGCAGCCGCGTGGCGATCTCGGCCGAAGGCCCGAGCAACCTCCGCGCGCCTCGTACGTCGAGGAAAGCCTCGTCGATC
>JBDUBS010000234.1:0-4500 GCA_040003875.1 Acidimicrobiia bacterium
CCGAAGCGCGGGGTGGGGTGGGGTGGGGTGCGTCAGGCGTTTTTGAAGCCGTCGAGGACGGCGGCCCAGCGGTCGGGGTCCGACTGGTACGGCGCGTAGAACGAGAGCCGGTCGACGATGTCGCCGTAGCGGCCGAGGAGCAGCGCCGGGATCTCCTCGGGTTCACCAACGACGGCGAAGGCCTCGAGGACGTCGTCGTCGATCAGCTCGCCCATCTCGACCCACTTCCCCTGCTTCGACATGCCGTTGAGCTCGGTCTGGAGATCGCCCCAACCGTGGAGTTCGAGCACGGGCCGGTACGCGGGCGTGGAACCGTAGAACGCGATCTGCTGCTTCGTGCCGGCACGGGCCTTCTCCATCTGCGCCTCGTCACCGCCGGTGACGACGAACAGCGGACCCGAGAGTTGGAAGTCGGCACGCGCTTTCCCGGCCTTCTCCCAGCCCCGCTCCAACGCGGGGATGGTGACCTCGCGGACGTACCGCTCGGTGGTGAAGCCGTGCAGGATGATGCCGTCGCACACCTCGCCCGCGGTCTCGGTCATCTTCTCTCCCACCGCCGCGAGGAACACCTTCGGCGGCCCCGACGCGAGCGGCCCGGGGTTGAAGAACGGTGTCATGAGGGTGTGGCGGTAGAACTCGCCCTCGAACTGCAACGGCGTGCCGTCCTGCCAGTTGGCCCACACGGCGCGCATTGCGAGGACGAACTCTCGCATTCGCGCCGCCGGATGCGACCACGGCATCGAGAACCGCTTCTCGATGTGGGCCTTGATCTGGCTGCCCAGGCCCAGGATGAACCGGCCGTCGCTGTATCCCTGGAGGTCCCACGCGGTGTTGGCGAGCGTCATCGGACTGCGCGCGAACGCCACGGCGATCCCGGTTCCGATCTCGATCTTCTGCGTGTGCTCGGCGGCGATGAGGAGCGGGAAGAACGGGTCGTGACTCGTCTCCGCCGACCAGATCCCGTCGTAGCCGAGATCCTCTTGGGCCTTGGCCGCGGCACCGATCGCGCTCAGCCCACCACTACCGCCACCACCGAGCGCACCGATTCCCCCGTCGACCTTCATCTGTCCGTTTTCCTCCCGTTGACGGTTCGGCCCGCCGGCCCGCCGGACGTTAGACCGAACCTCCCCCGGGACGGTTCTGGCGATCCTGGTGGCGCGTATCCGGTCACCGTCGTCTCCAGAGCCGGAACTCGTGTCACACCATCGACGGCACCCGGACGGTCGACTTGGCGTATCCCGGACCGCCCGTGCTTGCGTTCGAGTACGACAGTGACGCCTGGCATTCCGGGGTCCACCGTCGGCATCGGGACGCGGCCCGCCGCAACGCGCTGCGAGCCGCTGGCTGCATCGTCATCGAGGTCACGCCGGCGCTCGTCGGCGACCCCGGCGCCCTCATTCGCCTGGCGAAGGCCGTTCCGGTCGCTGTGGTGACCGGTAAGGAGCCGTGACGATCGCCAGAACCGCGATGGTGTCGCACCCTCCCGGTACCCTGGCCGCATGGGAGTAGGTCTGCCGAGAGGATTGTCGCCGTCGTCGTTCTCGGCGTTCAAGGACTGCCCGCTCGCCTTCCGTTTCTCGTACCTGGATCGGCTCCCGCAGCCGCCCTCGGCCCCCGCGAGCAAGGGCACGTTGGTGCATCGGGCGTTGGAGTTGCTCATGCTGCGCGCCGGCGAGGAACGCACCATCGCCCATGCCCTCACCGACCTGGAGCGGGCCCGCGCCGAACTCGCCCTCCATCCCGATTTCGCCGACCTGGAACTCTCCGACGACGAGTGGGAGGGCTTCTACGCGGAGGCCGCCGAACTCGTCCACAAGTACTTCGATCTCGAGGACCCCACGCGCATCCGGCCCATCGGCTTGGAGCTGCGGCTCGCGGCCACCATCGGCACGGTGCAACTACGCGGCATCATCGACCGCCTCGAGCTCGACGAGCACGACGAACTCGTCATCACCGACTACAAGACCGGGTCGGTACCGGGCGAGAAGTACGAAACCAAGCGCCTCGCCGGGGTGCACATGTACGCGGCGATGGTCGAGCACGCGCTCGGCAAACGGCCGGTACGGGTACAACTCCTCTACCTCTCGCGACCGGAGGCAATCATCACGTCGCCGTCGGAGCAGTCGATCACCGGCGTGATGCGCAAGACGGACGCGTTGTGGTCGGCCATCAACCGGGCGTGTACGAAGGACGACTTCCGGCCCAATCCCGGTGTGCTCTGCAACTGGTGTTCGTACAAGGCGTATTGCCCCTCATTCGGTGGGGACCCACTCCAGGCCGTCGAACTGCTCGGACCCGGTCGGATGATCGAACCGACGCTGACCCTCGCGTCGTCCACCGCGACCTAGTGCACCCACGCATCGACGCGTTCGACGCCCGCGTCGAACGCACGATCGAGCCGTTCCGGACCCCGGTGCTCGATCGGGTCGCGTATTCGATCTCGAGTGCCGCGGATCACAGCCTGCTGTGGTTCATCGTCGGCGCCGCCCGGAGCGTGCAGTCGGGTGACCTCGGATTCGCACTCCGCTTCGCGGCCGCGATGGGGGCCGAGTCGGCGGTGACGAATGGGCCGATCAAGACGATGTTCCGGCGGGCGCGACCGACCCCCGACACCGCCGCGGGCCCCCTGCCGTACGGGATGCACCGGCCCATCACGTCGTCGTTCCCTTCGGGCCATGCCACCGCAGCCTTCACTGCGGCCGTTCTCCTCTCGGGTCCTCGCAACCGCGCACCGTGGTATGCCCTCGCCTCCGTCGTGGCCGCGAGTCGGGTGTACGTGCGCATGCACCACGCGTCGGACGTCGTGGTCGGCGCCGGGGTCGGGATGGCCATGGGCTACGGACTCAAACGATGGGTGCGCACGCCGGGCGGTTGATGCGAGACTCCCCCGATGCGGATGACACCGAGCGAAGCGGTGATGTGGGCGGTCGAGAAGGACCCGGCCCTACGCTCGGACTTCTGCAACATCACGATCCTCGACCAGGTCCCATCCACGGACCGACTCCACGCGACGGTCCAGCGGGTGCTCGTGGGGATACCTCGACTCACTGAACGGGTGGTCTCGCCGCCGTTGCGGATCGCGCCCCCCGAATGGCGAGCGGATCCGACGTTCGACATCGACTACCACCTGCGACGCGTCGCGATCCCGGTGCCCGGCGCAGCGCGCGATCTGCTCGACGTCGCCGCGACGGTCACGGCACCCCCACTCGACCGCTCGCGTCCGCTGTGGGAGTTCACCGTCATCGAGGGCCTCGAGGGTGGACGCGCCGCGCTGCTCCAACGGATCCACCACACGATCACCGACGGCGTCGGCGGCATGAAACTCTCGCTCAGCCTCGTCGACCTCGAACGCGAGCCCGCGCCGGACGACAACACCGTCATCCAGACCCTCAACGACGACGTCGCCGGCCAACGGCGCGACGCGAACGATGAGGATCCCATCGATCGCGATTCGCCCGCCGGCATCGTGCGCGAAGCGGTGGAGTTCAGCGCGATCCAGACGGTGGAACTCGCGCGCCGCGCCATCGGCGCGTCCTTCTCGACCCTCGCGCATCCGCGTGGACTCCCCGATGCGGCCAAACAGTCGATGGCGCTGCTGGCCTCGTTTCGGCGTCAGGTGCTGATCACCGACCGCGGCCACTCGGAGCTGTTCCGGTCCCGTTCACTCGCCCGCCGGTACGACACCCTCGCGCTCGAGTTGGATCCGCTGCACCGAGCGGGGAAGGCGCACGGGGCGAGCGTCAACGATGTCTTCGTCACCGGGGTGGCCCGGGCGCTCGGTCGGTTCCATCGCGAGTTCGGCGAGACGGTCGAGTCGTTGCGGATGGCGATGCCGGTGAGCACTCGGGATCGGGGCGATTTCGCCGCCAACCGGTTCGCCCCGAGCCGCGTCCTCGTGCCGATCGGCCACGAGCCGGCCGTCGACCATCTCGCGCGCGTGCACGACGCGCTGCACACGATCCGTTCCGAGCCCGCCCTCGAGGCCGCCGATCTCCTCGCCGCGATTGCGGGCGGGGTACCGACTGCCGCGCTGGTCAGCCTGCTCCGAGCCCAGACCCGCACCATCGACTTCGCGACGTCCAACCTCCGAGGCAGCCCGCTCGACCTCTACCTGGGCGGCAGTCGCATCGAGGCGAGCTACCCGATGGGCCCGCGCGCCGGGGTCCCGGTCAACGTGACGATGATGTCGTACTGCGGCGAACTGCACCTCGGGATCCACTCGGACCCGGCCGCGGTCATCGACCCCGGACTCTTCCTCGACTGCCTGCGCGACGCGTTCGGCGAGCTGGCCCGCCTCGGCTGAGGCTCACGGCCGGCGCCGGACCGTCCCCGGCGGTGCGACCGCTTCGACCCATTCCTCGTGACCGGGGTCGCGCCAGCGTCCATGCAGGCAACGGGCGACGCGGTCGATGACGTAGAGGTGCAGCGTGGGCGCTTCGTCCGCGAGTTCGAGGATCTCACCGGTGCGTGGATGCGGCGGTGCGTCGTCGAGGAGATCGG
>JBDUBS010000267.1:0-4491 GCA_040003875.1 Acidimicrobiia bacterium
CGCCGGCGACCCGCCGACGGGTCCCGAGTCGAAGAGGTGATGCCAACATCGCTGCCGATGACGAAGCACGGATCAACGATCGCATCCGCGCCCGCGAAGTTCTGCTGATCGCCGAGGACGGCGAGAAGATGGGGGTTCGCCCCCTGCCCCAGGCCTTGCAGATGGCTCGCACCGCGGAGCTCGATCTGGTCGAGGTCGCGCCGAACGCCAATCCACCGGTCTGTCGGATCATGGACTACCGGCGATGGCAGTACGAGCAGCAGCAGCGTCGGAAAGAGTCACGCAAGAAGGCCACGAACGTCGTCGTCAAGGAGATGAAGTTCCGGCCGAAAATCGACATCCACGACTACACCACCAAGATGAAGCACGTCCAGAAGTTTCTTGGTGAGGGTCACAAGGTCAAGCTCACGATCATGTTCCGCGGCCGCGAGATGGCCCACCCCGAGCTCGGCCGCAAGATCCTCGACCGGGTCGCGGTGGATGTCGCCGAACTTGCCATGGTCGAGTCCGCTCCTCGCCAGGACGGTCGCAACATGACGATGGTGCTCCACCCACTCAAACAGACGAAGCCGAAGGTGGCGAAGCCACCCAAGCCGAGTGCCGACCCCGCGCCGGCAGCCCCATCACCAGTAGCTGAGCCGGCACTGGAAGCGGTCGCCACCACCGAAGCGCCCGCTGAGCTGCTGGTCGAAGTTGTTGTACCCGAAGCACCAGCAGCAGGAGCCTGAAATGCCCAAGGTCAAGACTCACCGCGGAGCCGCTAAGCGGTTCAAGGTCACCGGAAGCGGCAAGATCCGCCGCCGCAAGGCCTTCCGCGCGCACTTGCTCGAGCACAAACCCACCAAGCGCACGCGGCGGTTGGCCCGGGGGGCCGAGGTCGTCGGCGGCGACAAGAAGCACGTCGAACGGCTGCTCGGTCGCCGGTGATCGTTCACTGATCCACGCGCCCGGTTCGCCGGGCGTTGCACCACCAGTTCCGGTTCCGTTCTGAAGAAGGAGTTCCACCCATGGCACGCGTCAAGCGGGCAGTCCAGGGGAAGAAGCACCGCCGCGCCATTCTCGAGCGCGCCGAGGGGTACTCGGGTGCGCGCAGCCGGCACGTGCGCGCCGCGCACGAGCAGGTCATGCACTCGGGGAACTACGCGTTCCGTGACCGCCGCGCCCGCAAGGGCGAGTTCCGCAAGCTCTGGATCATGCGGATCAACGCCGCGTGTCGGGAGGACGGCATCAGCTACTCCCAGTTCATCGCGGGTCTGAAGGCGGCCGAGATCGAGGTCGACCGCAAGGTGCTGGCCGACCTCGCCGTGCGGGACCGCGAGGCCTTCGGTGCACTCGTCACCGCCGCGCGCGGTGCGCTCGACGCGGTCTAGCCGCCTGCCCGGGATCGGGTGCCACCGCCGATGAGCGAGTTGCCCCCGCTCAACCACCGCCACCACGACACGGTCCGGCTCCACGGACTGTTGCGTGACGCGGCGGCGCGCCGGGAGGCGCGCGCCTTCGTGCTCGAAGGCCCGCGGGTCGTGTCCGATGCGTTGGCCCGGGGCGTCACGCTCGAGACGGTGTACTTCGGACAGAACGGCCGGCGTGCGTTCGCGCCGCTGGTCGCTCGGCTCGCAGCCGCGTCGGTCCCGATGCGCGACCTCAAAGAGGGCGTGCTGGAGAAGATCGGTTCCACCAAGACGCCACAACCCGTGCTCGGGGTGGCCGCGATCCCGACACCCCCGGATCTCGACGCGGTGCCCGCCGGTCTCGTCGTCGTCGCGGTCGGTGTCGCCGATCCGGGCAACCTCGGCACGATCATCCGGTCCGCCGAAGCGGCCGGTGCCGTCGCGATCGTCACCGGCGACGGGGTCGACCCCTGGAACCCGAAGGTCGTACGCGGATCGGCGGGTGCGGTGCTCGGAGTCCCGATCGTGACCGTCGCCGACGTTTCGGCCGCGCTCGCAACGCTGCGGACTCGAGGCTGGCGTGCGGTCGGCGCCGCCGCCGAGGCGACCGAGGACTACACGACGGCCCCGCTCTCGGGCTCGGTCGCGATCGTGCTCGGCAGCGAGGCCCACGGGTTGCCCGCCGAGGTCACCGCCGTGCTCGACGCCTCGGTGCGGATCCCGATGACCGGCGCGATCGAGAGTCTCAACGTCGCGGTGGCCGCCAGCATCCTGATGTTCGAGGCCGCCCGCCAATCACGCAGCTTCGGGGATCACGCGAGCTGATCGATCGCGTTGCGCCACCGGCGGAGCTGATCCAACCGACGGTCCGCAGTGGCACCGGCCCAGAGCGCCAGCGTGCCGATGATTCCGATCAGCAACCAACGGGGGAGCTGCGCCGCGAGCGGCGCGATGCCGTCGAGCGCGAGCACGATCGCCGCGGTGGCGCCGACCAGGATCGGTGCCCGCAGGCTCAGGCGGGCACCTGCGAACACCGTGACTCCGGCCGCGAGCAGGACCAGCATCGGGCGGAGTGCGCCTCCCTGTTGCACCGCGATCGCGACGCTGGGCGCGAATCCGACCAGGAGGCCGGGACCGTAGAAGGTGCGGGCCCGGCGAACGCCGGTCTCCGGGCCCAGCCGCGCCAGGTGTCCGGCCGCGATGGCTGCCAGCGCCGCGGGGATCGAGGCGAGTTCGACCGCGGCGCCGAACTCGCCGACCAAGCTCACCGTCGTTCCCAACGCGGCGAGGAGCGCAAGGCCGTCGTAACCGTCGGAACGGTGATCGTCGGCCCGGCCGGCGAGGACGAGGACGGGCACGCTGGCCGCGACGACGACCGCGCGCAGTGTCGGCGAGGTCGACGCCGCAATGACGCCGGCGACAGCTCCGAGGCAGGCGACGACCTCGAGTGGGAGTGCGACGGACTTCGCCCGCACGACGAAGCGCGCACCGGTCAGGAACGCGGCGGCCGCGACGAACACTGCGCTGCCGGCAGCCGCATCGGACGCGCCGAGGGCGTGGACGACGAAGCCGGTTTCCACGAGGAATCCGGCCGCGGCGATAGCCGTCGCCGCGCTCCGGCCGCGTGCCGACGACGCGACACCTCGTGCGACGATGCCGACGACGGTGACCACTCCGAGCGACACGATGGTGGTCGTCTCACTCGTTGCTGCCCACCCGACCGCGGGGACCGAGGTGGAGAGGGCACCCACGACGAGGTCGCGGGCGAGGTCGCGATCGTTCGCATCGACGAGGACGGCGACGAGCGCCAGACCGCTCGCGACGGTCAGTTGGATCGCAAGGGTGACGCCGATCGTGGGATTGGCGCCGGCGAGTCCCACCGCCAACGCCATCCCCACCAACCCGGCGCCGACCGTCCGGCCGGGCTTCCAGCGGTCGACGGCGACGAGGGCGACCGCCACGACGAGGAGGCCGACGACGACGGCAACCGGATGCTCGACGGCCGCGATGTCGTGGCCGTGGAGGGGATGGCGCAGATGAGATCCGGCCGCCCGCGACCACGGGTCGCCGACCCACCGGAGTGGTGCTCGCCACGCCGCGCCCACATCGCGGACCGTACCGATGAGGACCGGGACGAGCCCGAGAAGCCCGACCAACTCGATCCCGGGTCTCCAGGTTCGAGGCGACCAACGGGTCGTGAGCATCACGAGCACACATGCTGCGCCGAGCACCGCGAGGGTGGCGTGGACTTCGAGGGCAGGTTCGACGATCGCCGTGATCGCGCCGAGTCCGGCGATGGTGACGAGTCCGGCGAGTCCGGCGTCCGCTCCGGCATCGCCTGCTCGGCGCAGCACCAGCGCGGTGAGCGGGGCCGCGGCGATGGCGAGGATCGCGAACCCAGGACCCGTCAAGGTGCCAACCGGATGCGGACTGGCAGCCGAGACGGCGTCGATCAGCGCGATGCTCGCGAGCGAGATCGTCGCGAGCTCCCCGACGCACGCGACGAGGCGCCAAGCGCCGACCATCACCGACTCCGTGGTGTGGCGGAGCGTGCAGAGCCGCACGGTGACGATGGTCGTGATCAACGCAACGCCGAGGGTCGCCTGCGCGAGTGTGGGCGACAGTGCGATGAGACCACTCGTCCCCGTCGCGGGGAGGGCGAGCGAAGGGGTGAGGCGGAGCACGGTGAGGCTGCTGGTGCGACCGAGGAGCGCGGTGCCGATACCCAGCGCGCCCAATCCGATCGCCCACCACGCGGCGGTCGACGTTCCGTGCGCGAGCGTGGTCCGCTCGAGCGCGCGCCAGTCGACCAGTGCCAGTCCGATGGTGAGTGCGGTGAGGGCTTCGGCTGTTGCCGCGAGCCGGCGACGCAGCGTCCACGCGATCGAGCCCGAGACGGCCGTCCCGCCGGCGAGTACCCCGGCGCGTGCGAGTGGGGTGAGATGCGACCACGCGACCACGACGAAGGTGATTGCCGAGAGGATGAGCAGGAGGGATCCGAGCCAGAGCAGCGCGTCGCGCACCCGCTCCGGACGCCAGTCGCCGCGGTTCGTGCCGCGTCCATCGGGTGCAAAGGATTCGTCCTCCGGACCGAGCGGCACGC
>JBDUBS010000403.1:0-4489 GCA_040003875.1 Acidimicrobiia bacterium
GAGCCTTCGGCTGCATTCACGGTCTCAGTGTGCCAGCCCGACCCGAACCCGGCGATCGGGCGCAGTGAGCGAGAGTCAGTTCGATCGGTGGCCGATCAAGTGGAACAGGCGGCTGAGGCGTCGGTAGGGGTCTCGTTGACTTGCCATCAACTCCGCGAGGAGCACCAAGTCTTCTGGGTCGGTGTCGGGCCGGTCAGGTGTCCAACCGTCGGTGAAGAGCCGCACGCCGTACCAGGCCTCCGGCTCAACGCCGCGGTCGGCGATCAGCGACGAGAGGTGATCGATCCGGTCGCCGCGCGTGTCGACGCCGAGGCCGCTGACTTGCCGGTCGCTGTCGAAGGCGGCGATGGCGCCCGCCCAGTCACCCTCGTGGGCGTGACGCATCGCCATCACCTCGACGTTCTTCGCCACGATCGACAGCACGCCCGCAGGGGCGGTGAGCTCGCACAGCGCGTCGACGAGAGGCTCCGGATCAGCGAGGTACATGAGCACCCCGTGGCACAGGACCGCATCGAAGGTCGCGCCGCTGAGTGCCTCCGGCGCGTCTTCCCCACTCGCACCGACCAGCCGCACCCGAGCCGCGACCACGTCGTCCTCACGCGCCAGTCGCTCAGCTGCCCGCTCGAGCATTGCCGCCGATGGATCCACGATCGTCACCTCGTGGCCGGCCCGTGCGAGCGGCACACTCTGGTTTCCGGCTCCGCCCCCGACATCGACCACACGCTGAGGCGGAGGTCCCAGGTGTCGTCGAAGATGCTCGTGGATCACATGCGTGCGGACGCGACCACGTAACGACCCGTAGTGCTCGTCCACGAACCGCTCGCCCAGTGCAGCCCACGCGTCCTCCGCCGTCCCATCACCCATAGCGCCATCGTGGCGCAATGGAGGACTCGCGGCCGAACGCTCGGTACCCGCGTGCGGTCCGGCTCGACTGGCCGCGCCGCGCCCCTAGGATCTCGGGCCGAGCCGAGACGCAGGAGCGGAGACGTTGTGCAGAGAGCTGTTGTGTGTGGCGCCGGCGGGTTCATCGGGAGCCACCTCGTTCGGGCACTGAGAGCGAAGGGCTGGTGGGTCCGGGGGATTGACGTCGTACCGCCCCGCTACTCGCCGAGCGCGGCCGACGAGTTCCTCTTGCTCGATTTGCGCGACCCGGCCGCGGCAGCGACGGCGCTCGAGGGTGGTTGCGACTCCGTGTTCCAGCTCGCCGCCGACATGGGCGGGATGGGCTTCATCTCGGATGCCGAATGCGAGGTGCTGCACAACAACGCGCTCATCAACATCAACATGGTGCACTCCGCCGCCGCCGCCGGCGTGGCCCGCTACTTCCTCAGCTCATCGGTGTGCGTCTACCGCGACATGGAGTCCGGTGAGCCCGAGCTCGACGAGCTCGACGCCTACCCGGCGCTGCCCGACAACGAGTACGGGTGGGAGAAGCTGTACGCGGAGCGGATCGTGCTCGCGTACGCCCGCCGCTTCGGGCTCGGTGCGCGGATCGCGCGGTTCGAGAACTGCTACGGGCCGGAAGGCACGTGGTCCGGGGGGCGCGAGAAGGCACCCGCCGCACTGTGCCGCAAGATCGCCGAGTCCGTGGACGGCGGCAGCATCGAGGCCTGGGGCGACGGCAGTGCGGTCCGCTCGTACGTCTATGTCGACGACCTCGTCGACGCCGTCGTCCGGCTCGTCGAATCCGACGTCGACCATCCCGTCAACATCGGGACTGCCGAGCGCGTCAACGTCTCTGAGCTCGTCGAGATGATTGCGGCCGTCGCAGGCAAGGAGATCGACGTCGTCCACGTGCCCGGACCGGTCGGTGTGCAGTCGCGCAACTTCAGCCATGCGGCGATGGAGTCGCTGGGCTGGCGGCCCCGGTACTCGCTGTGCGACGGGCTGCGCGTGACGTACCCGTGGATCGCCGAGCAGGTCTCGCGCCGTGACGCTGCCGAGCCTCGTGCCCGCGACTGAGGACCGCCGCACCGGCCCGCCGTTCGTCGTGTGGTGCCCGCCTCCCGGCTGGGGCTTCTTCGCGAACTTCTTCTGGGTCCTCGACGGCGTCTCGCTCGCGGAGCGCAACGGTTGGCGCCCCGTCGTCGACATGCAGCGGCACAAGACGCGCTTCAACGAGCGGCGACCCGTGCACGGGACAACGAACGCGTGGGAGTACTACTTCGGCCAGCCCGGAGGCATCTCGCTGGCCGAAGCGGAGATGCGCAACGCGCCACGCCACGACGGGCGGCTGCTCGGCGAGTTCTTCTGGACGCCGACCGATCTCGCCGACGACCCGCGCGTGCAAGGCTCCCTCGCGTCGCGCGGACGCCTACTCATCGAGCGGTACGTTCGCGTTCGTCCCGACATCACTGCATCGGTCGACGCCGTACTGCCCGATGTGGACGCGACCCGCACCCTCGGTGTGCACGTCCGCGGCACCGACATGCGGCGGCCCGAGGCCCCCGGCCATCCGATACCACCCCCGGCGCGCGCTTACCTCGACGCCGCCCTCCGGATCGCGACCGAACGCTCGGTCGACCGCGTGTATCTGGCGTGCGACGAGTCGGAGACCGTTGACCTCTTCCACGACGCGTTCGGCTCCGGCCTCGTCGTCGCGGATGCGTACCGGGTTTCCACGAGCACGGCGACCGGACACGGCTACCACTGGTGGTTCGGCGCTCGGCGGCCGCTGCACCGATACCGGCTCGGTCGCGAGGTCCTCGTGGACGCGCTCGCGTTGTCGCGCTGCGCCGCGCTGCTCTGCGGAGCGTCGAACGTTGCCCTCGCGGCGACCATGTTCGCGTCCCGCGAGCCCGAGCTGTACACCGTCCCCGCCATCGCCGTCTCGGATGGCGTGCCGCGTCGCGCGCGCCACCTCCGGCGCGTTCCCATGAGTTCGGCGGTCGTCGCGAGCGTTCGGCGGTGGCTCGCGGCCCATCAGCGCGGCGGCCCACCTCGTGTGGAGCGCGGCCCGCGCGACCCCGACTGCTGACCGCTGTTCCATCGACTCGGACCGAGGCGCGCTCCACCACGTTCGGTGTCCTACCGTGCGGTGATGACGGGTGCGGTGCTCGCGGATGCGATGGCGGTACTCGACGCGAACCGGCGGGACGGGTGGACGTGTCCGGGGCAGGGCATCTACCCGCACCAGTGGCTCTGGGATTCGAGCTTCGTCGCCATCGGGCTTGCCCGCCACGACCCGCCACGCGCGGCCAGCGAGATCACGAGTCTGTTCCGCGGTCAGTGGTCGAACGGGATGTTGCCGCACATGATCTTCGCGCCCGACGTGCCCGACGTCGGATCGCAGCGGCTCTGGCAGTCCCGCCGTGACCCCCGTGCGCCAGATGGTGTCGACACGTCGTGCATCACCCAACCACCCGTCGTCGCGATCGCGGCTCGCAGAGTTGCGGATGCGCTCGACACGATGGCTCGAGAAGCCTTCGTTGCCGAGGTCTTCCCCGGTCTGGTCGCGCACCATGAATGGCTCTACCGCGAACGAGACCCCGGTGGTACCGGCCTCGTCTCGCTGATCCACCCGTGGGAGTGCGGGCTCGACACCACCCCACCGTGGATGATCGCGATGCGTGGCGTCCGGTCGTCGGCGTGGGTCCGCATCGCGATGGCCACGCGCCTCACCCGACTCGTGCGCCGCCTCCGCCGCGACACCCAGTTCATACCCGCGGCCGAACGTGCGAGCGACGACGACGGACTCCGCATGCTCGACCTCGCGCGACGCGCCCGGCGCCATCACTTCGACCTCGCGACGATGCCACCGGACGAGTCGCTCGTCGTCCAGGACGTCTCGTTCAACGCGCTGCTCGTCGTCGCCAACCGCGACCTGCAGCACCTCGCCGAGCGGGCCGGCGTCGATCTCCCGACCGGTCTCCGAGCCCGTATGGCGACGACCCCGCCCGCACTCGAAACACTGTGGGACGAGGCGAGCAGCATGTACTGCTCGCGCGACACGAACACCGGGAAGCTGCTCGAACCGGCGACGATCGCGTCGTTCGTGATGCTGTGGGCCGGGTGTCGCGCGGACCGCACCGAGCGCCTTGTCGGGCACCTCGCCACCCCGGCCTGGCAGCCGGCCCACCCCGTACCGAGCATCGCCGCCGACAATCCCCACTTCGAGCCCCGTCGCTACTGGTCGGGACCGACCTGGGTGAACATGAACTGGATCGTCATCCAGGGCCTCCGCGCCGTCGGCGAACACGCGGCCGCCGAAGAGTTGCGCAGGTCAACGTTGAACCTCGTCGAGCAGTTCGGGTTCGCCGAGTACTTCTCGCCGCTGACCGGCGAACCCCTCGGCGCACCGCTGTTCTCGTGGACCGCGGCCCTCGCCGTCGACCTCACCGTCGACCTCGCCACTGAGCCGGACCCGCCGTCGGATCGTTGACATCCCCGGACCAAGGCCGGATGATGAGCCGCTCGTGACGGAAGCGTCCTGACGTCGAAGGCAGGTCGACGATGACCACGAAAACCGAAGCGACATTCCGCGATTACG
>JBDUBS010000391.1:0-4475 GCA_040003875.1 Acidimicrobiia bacterium
GGTACCAGGTGAGCGGCCGCCGCGGCGTGCCGCGCCCGGGTGAGTACCACGTGTTCCGCAAGTTGGAGATGGGCCACTCGAAGGCACACCCCTCCCTGTCGCTGCCGTGGTTCGTCGGCTTCACGTGGGGCAGCACCACCGACATCGGCTTCCACGGCATCCCGACCAACCCCGACGGTTCGCAGATCGAGGACGACTCGCAACTCGGTCAGCCGTTGAGTTCGGGTTGCGTCCGTGAGAGCCAGATCAACGCCAAGGTGCTCTACGACTGGGCACCGGTCGACACGCTCGTCGTGGTCACCGCGTAGTCACCGCTTGGCGGGCGCCGCCCGGCGCGCCAACAGCTGCACGCAACCTCGACTGACCACGACGCGGCCGTGGGCGCGCAGCCAGCGTTCCGTGGCAGCGGTGAGATCGAGACGGCCGAGGAGGCAGCGGCGGTCGACCATCAGGGTGCGGGCACACCCGCGACTCTGCCGGCGGATCTCGGCTTGCACCGATGGCGCGTCGGCCGCGCTGAAGTTGTGCGACCGGACGGTCTGGTGCAGCGCGGCGAGGAGCGCGCTGCCGTAGACGTCGAGGAAGACGACACCGCGAGGACCGGGCTCGGGCACGCGGTCGACGTCGAGCAGTAACTGCGGGCGAACCGGTACGACGCAGGCCGGTTGCCTCAGCGCATGGGTCAACCGCGGGCCGGGCCCGGTTCGTTCCCAGCGCTCTGCGGCCGCCAATCCCGAGTGGAGCTGTAAACCGGCCAGCACCAGGCCGACGCATACCACGCCGGCGGCAACCGCTCGCGGCGACGTGTGCACCGTCAGGGCCCGGAACGCGACCGTGGCCGTCCAAGCGAGGAGGAGCGCCACCGCCGGGGCGAGGAGCACGCCGTAGTGCGGGAAGTACGAGGGCGACGCCAGCAGCACCCCACCCACCGCGAGCCCCGTGAGCCCCCAGAGCCGCGCCGGGCCACGGCGCGCCGAGGCGAGCACGCACACGATCGCGTACGCACCGACCGCTACCCACGGCGAGAGGTCCGCGATCGACCCCGACAGCTCAGTACGCCCGCGCAGCAGCGGCAGGAGAGAGTCGACCCGGGAGAGACCCTCGCCCGCACGGGGCCGGAGCAGTTGGGCCGCGAAGATCTGCTCGTACGGCGTGCGCCAGCCGAGCCACAGCATGAGCCCGGCCGTCGACACGACGAGCGGGACGACCGACCAGACCAGGAACCGCACCCGGTCCACGAGCGGACGAGTGAAAGCCGCCGCAACGACCACCGGCACCACAAAAACCCCGGCCACCAACTTGATCGACGCCGCGAACCCGAGCAGTAATGCAACCGCGACCAACCGCCGGCCGCCGAGTTCGGGGCGAGCCGAGACGAGGGCCAACGCAAGGAGGACTGCGAGCAACACGAAGGGTTCTTGGAGCACCACCGCTTCGGCGTCCAGCACGACCGGAGTGGTGGCGAAGAGCAGCGCGGCGGTGAGCCCGCCCGCGACTCCGAGCCAACGCCAACCGATCCGCCCGACGAGATAGACGTTCACCGCTCCCACCAGACACGAGACGACCCTCGCCGCCGTCAACGCGAGCGCCGGGCCGCCGACGATCCCGGCTGCGGTCGTGCTCGGCCAGAGCACCGCAAGGAAGCCGGGTGGGAAGACGTAGACGAAGTCGCGGTACGGCAGGTGACCTTGGCGCAGCAGCCAGGAAGCGCCGACGTAGATCGACTCGTCGTACCCCGCGTCGAGCCCGCCAGTGAGGCCGTGCTGGCCGGAGACGAGGAACACCAACTCCAGACCGAACGCCGTGAGCGCGATCAGACCCAGAAGCGCGGAAGCGCGGCGCGAGGTCACGGGATGGTGCGGTTACCCGCGGTGGTGCAGGAGCAACTCGATCAGCGTCCGAACACCGAATCCGGAACCGCCCCGACGGGTGTAGCCGTCGTCGGCACCGAACCGGGCGGGCCCGGCGATGTCGAGGTGTGCCCACGGCACCTCGGCCACGAACTCCTCGAGGAACAACCCTGCGGTCAGCGCGCCGCCGTACCCACCGCTGCCGATGTTCTTCATGTCGGCGATCTCGGAATCGATGAGCTTGCGGTACTGCTTCGGCAGCGGCAACGACCACATCGCCTCGCCCGAACGTTCGGCCGCAGCTTCGACCGCGGTACGCACCTCGGCGTCGTTCGACATGATCCCCGCGATCTTGTCGCCCAACGCCACCATGCACGCACCGGTGAGGGTGGCGAGGTCGATGATCATGTCGGGCTTCTTCTCGGACGCGAGCGACAGCGCGTCGGCGAGGATCAAACGGCCCTCGGCGTCGGTATTGAGCACCTCGGCGGTCTTGCCGTTGCGGAAGGTGAGCACGTCACCGGGACGGATCGCCTCCCCGCTCGGCATGTTCTCCACCATCGGCGTGTAGCCGACGACCTTCGCCGCGACGCCCAGCTCGGACAGCACCGACATCGTGGCAATGACCGCGGCCGCGCCGGCCATGTCGGTCTTCATCGTCTCCATCCCCGAACCGGTCTTGATCGAGAGGCCGCCGGAGTCGAACACCACGCCCTTGCCCACCAGCGCGACCGAACCGCGCGCGCCGCGCGGCGTGTACGTCATCTTCACGAACCGCGGCGGCTGCTCCGAACCCTGCCCGACGCCGAGCACTCCGCCGAGCCGCTCGCGCTTCATCGCGGCGACGTCGAGCACCTCCACCTTCACGTTGGTGCCCTGCAAGCGGGCCTGGGCCGCCTTCGCGAACGCAGCCGGCGCGAGCTCGCGCGCGGGAGTGTTCACCATGTCGCGCGCCCAGCACACTGCGTCCGCGATGGTCTCGGCGCGGTCGATCGCACGCTTCGCCGCGGCGCCACCCCCACCGAGGAGCACGACCTGGCCCAGTTTCGGGGCCGGTCCCGGCTTCGACTTGTAGGTGTTGTATTCGTAGGAGCCGAGCAGCATGCCCTCGACGACGGCCTGCACCGCGTCGGCGCGGTCGGTGCCCTCGGGGCCTGCATCCGCCAACGTGGTCGCCACCCGGGCCGAACCGCGAGTCCGCTGCGCCACCAGCGCGCCGACCGTGCGCAGGTCGTCGAGGGTGAGCCCGGCCTGCTTGCCCAGACCCATCACGAGCGCGGTCTTCGCCGGGCCGCTCACGGGCACGAACAGCGCCTGCCCACGCTTGCCCTCGAAACCGGCGTTCTTCATGAACGCATTCAGCGTGCCGCCCACCGCAGTGTCGACCGCGTCGGCACCCGGCCCGAGTTCTCCGTCGGCGAAGACGGCGACCGCCAGGACATCGGTGCGGGTACGGCCCGGCGCGGTACCGGCGATCGAGAACGAGATGGACACATGAACTCCTTGGGAGGTGGGGGGTGTCAGCGAGAGGTGCGGAACTGGCCTTCTTGCCAGCGGGCCAACGTCCAACACAGGTCCGCGAGCCGGTTGAGGTACGGCACGACCTGACTCTCCGGCCCGAGCCAACCCTCTCGGGTCGCGGTCACGCATTCGCGCTCGGCCCGCCGGACGGTGGTGCGAGCCACATCGAGTGCCGCAGCCAACGGGGTCTCGCCCGGCAGCACGAACTCGGTAGGCGGGTCGAACCGGCCGGTGACATCGTCGATGATCGGCTCGAGCTCGGTGACCATCGCCTCGGTCACCAGCGTGGTGCCCGCCGCCAGCTTGTGCCGGTTCTCGGGCGCCGTCGCGAGTTCTGCGCCCACCACGAACAGATCGCGCTGGAGTCGTACGAGCAGATCGAAGAGTTCGGTTCCGGCGTCGGTGAGGGCGCGGGCCGTGCCCAACGCGGACACCGCTTCGTCGGTGGTGCCGTAGGCCGCGGGCCCGAACCCGTCCTTGGCGGTGCGTCCACCGAAGAGCAATCCGGTGGTGCCGTCGTCCCCTGTGCGCGTGTACACCTTCATCAGACGGGCGAGTCTACGGGTGGGCGACCGGGATGGCGGGTGTCGCCGCGCTGACCGGGAGGGGCGCGGCGAGGATGCCGGAGATGTACGCCGAATAGTCCGGCCCGGAGAAGTGGGGCGCGGCCTGTACCGCCTTGTCTTGAGCGAGTTCGAGCATCACGGTGTCGGCCACGACGAGCGTCGGGTGGGCGACGGGCGTGAGCGGACCGACGACCTCGTAGATGAAGACAAACTCGGGCAGGTCGGCGGCGGTGGTCGTGAACACCCGCCGGAACGACGGGTTCGCCTCCAGGTACGGCACCAGGCGGCCCGCGTCGAAGGCAGGGTTGCCGGCGACGTTGCCCGTCACCACCAGGTACTTCGATCGGTGGCGGGCCAGATCGGCGAGGAGCGGCTGTTCGAAGACCGCACCGAAGAGCTGACCCGACCGGGTGGCGGCGATCGGCGTCGCGCCCTTCGGCGGCCGGCCCGGCACCCGACCGAGCCAGCCGGACCGCTCGTTGAAGTCGA
Organism: Acidimicrobiia bacterium; assembly: GCA_040003875.1. GTDB lineage: Bacteria > Actinomycetota > Acidimicrobiia > IMCC26256 > JAENVU01 > JAENVU01. The sequence continues at coordinate 4,427 of JBDUBS010000391.1, forward strand.
GGTCCGCAAAGCGCGTCGGCCCGAAGCGCGCGCCGTACTGGGGGAAGAG
>JBDUBS010000235.1:0-4455 GCA_040003875.1 Acidimicrobiia bacterium
CCGCACCAGGACCTTCGGTGGCCCAGCCCCCCTTCACCTCGACGCCGGGGTTGTCGCTCACGGTGTACGAGACGGTGGCCGTCGTCGGCGTATTGCCGGCGACGTCGGTCGCCGTCACGGTGAAGGTGTGCGCCCCGAGCGCTGACGTGTCGATCGGGTTTCCGGCGGGAACCGTTCCCAGACACGACGCCACGCCGGAACCAAAGACGCCGTCGTCGCACGAGTAGGCCGCGGTCACGTTCGCGTTCTGCGCGTAACTCGCATTCTCGGCCGGCCGGACGATGGTGATGGCCGGCCCTTGTGTGTCGATCGGCGCAATCGTGGTGGTCGACAACGCGGGGTTGCTCGAAGGGAAGCACGAGGTGGGCAGGTTGCGGTTCCCGATCCCCTGCGGCAGGTCGGCGTTCACCGTGAAGTCGAGACCCGGATCGCCGTAGCTCGACCCACCGATGCGCGGCTGGATCGCGGTCAATGGCGCGCCGGTGGCGCGCAGGTTCATGGTGATCGTCGGCAGTTGGTACGTGGTGTTCGAGTTGATGTGGCCGGGCACGGTGAGGATGAGCCGTGAGCTGTTCAACGCGATCGTGGGGGTGCCGCTGCCGAGGCCGTAACCACCGCTGATCGCGTACGACACGAGCTGGGAGTTGGCCGGGATCGGGACGTACACGTGGAGGTTGTAGATGTAGTTCATCGTGGCGCCGGAGCCGAGGTCGGACGACTCGAGGCCCGGTGCGGTGGTGATCGCAACATTGAACGTGTTGTTCTGGTAGATCTGGGAGATCGCGGTGGTCGTGATGCCCTGACTCCGCACGCTGGCTTGCTGGCCGAGCACCGGAATGCCCGAGGTCAGGCAGTTGAATCCCACCGTGACCACGTCGGCGCCTGCCGGCTGGACTCCGACGGTTGTGGCGACCGCGATGCACGCGGTCGAACTCAGCGCGATCGTCGAAAGAATTGCCCCGAGCCTCTTACGCATGTGTCCCCCCAGAGAAGTGCCCTGACCACGGCGGATCCTAGGGCCGGCGGGGCACCGGAGGCCAGAATATTCGCCAGAATCCCGGCATTTTTAGCGGGCGGGGTCGACCGGGATCTGGAACGAGGATGGGAGCAGTTCGGGGCGACCACTCCCGCCGAAGAGCCAGACGTCGAAGGCACCCGAACCGGGTTCGAATCGTCGCCAGTGGTCGTATCTGGATGCCGCGCCTCGGTAGTGGATGCGCTTGTGCGCGGCGAGCGCGGCCCGACAGTCTGCAAAGGTGGAGCAATTGGTATTTCCCGTCAGATTCGCCGCGAAGTTGTCACGGATTCCCTGCGGCGCATCGGACCGGGCAGCCACGGCGGCCAGGCCGACGAGGATCGTGCAGTCGTACGTGCTGGCCGAGAAAAATGGTTCGACCCCGATCGAGAAGAGCCGGGCGTTGAACGGGTGGTCGATCCCGGCCGGGGATCCGGCGGGCGTGGTGCCCTTCATGCCGGCGAGTGCGGCGGGGTTCGCAGGGTCCACCAGGGCGGCCAGATCACCGCTCTGCAGGCCGTCGGCGCCGTAGGTCGGGAGCACGGCCGGGCCCTTGCCGGCATCGATCAGCGCGCGCAGGATCGGCGCGCTTGCGGGCGGAAAGCCGAGGACCACCACGGAATCGGGGTTTCGCTGGAGTGCCCGGCGGACGACGGCGGTTGGGTTGGCACCCGCGTCGAAGGTGATCACCGGCCCGGCCCGGACTCCGCGAGCGGCGAGCGCACTCAGCGTCGCGGTCGCGAGCGGGGCGGTGTACTCGTCGCGCGGCGCGGCAATCACGACCGGGTGGTGGTGGCCGTCGCCGGCGACGAGCGATGCCAGGGCTCCGGACTGGAGCACGTCGGAAGCCACGGTCCGGAAGTACATGCCACTGCGTGCCGCGGCCTGCGTGAGCGGGCCGTAGGTGTTCGACCCGGAGCACATGACGACGGGCGCGCGGCGGGCAGGGTCGATGAGCTTGAGCGCGAGATCCGACGTCGACGGTCCGATGACGGCGTCGACGTGGTGGACATCGATCAAGTTGCGCAAGGCTGCGGTGCCGGCGGCGGTGGCCGACCCGTCGTCGGCGACGCTCAGGGTGATCGGATGGCCGTTGACGCCACCGGAGAAGTTCATCTCGTCGACGGCGAGCTTGACCGGCGCGGTGAACGACTCGGCGATGGTGGCAATGGGTCCGGTGAGCGGGGCGAGCTGGCCGATCGCGAGCGCGCCGCCCGCGCCGGGCCTGGTCGTGGTCGTGGTGGTGGTGGATCGCACGGCCTTCGGGTGGTCGCTGCCCGAGCACGCCGTCGCGGCGAAGATGCCGAGCGTGGCGCTGACGAGCACCGGGCGGATCCAACGCGCCACGACCACCTCCCACTGCGAACGATGAGCGACGCACCCTACCGAGTGACGGTCGTCGCGACCGGTTGCCCCCGGCTCGTCGACAAGTTTCCGGACCGTGGTTTCAGATCTCGACCCCGGTCTGCCGACAACCCCTCCGAGCGCCGAGTGCGCCCGATAAGGAGGATTTGTCACGCTTCGCCGGCACCGCATGTTTCAGGGGCTTCTCGCAGTCGTTCTGGCCGGCACGGGACTCCTCGCGGCCAACGGGGCCGGCGCGTGGCCGGGCGACCCAGACGGAACCTTCAGCAGTTGTGGGGTGAAGGCGATCGACGCGCTCGCCGGCGTGCCGAGCGCGGTGCGGGCGATGGCGTTGACGGCCGACGGCAAGGTGCTCGGCGCCGGCTACGCGGGCGATCGGGGACTGGTGATGCGCCTGACCGGTGGTAGCACCGACGCGACGTTCGGCACCGGAGGCAAGGCGATGCCTGTCTACTCGGGCACCGCTCGTTTCTTTGCGGTGGCCGGAACGCCGTCCGGAGGTGCAATCGCCGTCGGCCGGCGGACGACGAGCGGCGCAGCCGACACTGCGATCGTGCGCTACCGGGCCAATGGAACGCCGGATCCGACGTTCCATGGTGACGGACGCCTCAACCTTGACGTCGGCGGTACCGACGACGCTCGTGCAGTCGCCGTGTTCGCCGACAACAGCGTGGTCGTCGCCGGCAACGCCGCGGCGGGCGGATTCGTCGAGCGGCTCACCGCGAACGGCACCCCGGACGCGTCGTTCGACGGTGACGGTCGGCGTGCGGCGCTCCCGATGGACGTGCGCGCCATGGCGACCCGGGCCGACGGTTCGATCTACGTCGGAGGATCGACGAACGCGAATCCCGCTGATTGGCGGATCATCCGACTCGCGGCGGACGGCAGCATCGACACCGGCTTTGGCGGCGCGAACGGACTGACGGTCGACATCGGTGGTCACGATGCGGTCACCGCGCTGGCGATGACACCTGACGGCAAGCTGATCGCCACGGGATTCGGCAAGGGCGCGAGCGGCCACGGCCAGACCGTCGTCCGGCGCTACAACGCTGACGGCACGCGTGACATGGCGTTCACCTCCTACCGCGACGCGTTCGGCGTGAACGACGTTCCGGCGGGGCTCACCCGGCGCGAAGACGGCAGCGTGGTCGTCGCGGTGAACTCCAAGGTCGGCCCGGACAACGACATCGTGCTCGTCCGTCTCGGCGACGACGGCGTCCTCGACGATTCGTTCGGCGTCGGTGGGGTGTCGGTCTCGGATGCGGGGCGACGGAGCACCATCGCCGGGATCGTGGTCCCGACCGACGGCAGACCCTTCGCGCTCGGTTCGGTCCGGCGGGGCCAGGACCTGGCCCGCGGGGTGGCGATCCTGCCTGGGAGTTCCGGTGTGGTCGTCGACGCCTACGGCGGTCTGCACGGGTTCACGTTCGCCGACGGCCCGGGCACCCCGCCCAAGTTCACCGGCGGTCCCTACTGGCTCGGGTGGGACATCGTGCGCGGGGTCGCCGTGGTCCCAGAGGGGACGGGTGGTTTCGTGCTCGACGGATTGGGCGGACTCCACCCGTTCTCGATCGGGGGAGCCGCCGCGCCCAAAATCCCGACCGGGGTGACCTCCTTCGGTTCGCTCGACCTGGCGCGCGGGGTTGCCCTCATGCCCGACCGTGGTGGGTACGTGGTCGACGCGACCGGTGGCATCCATCCCTTCGGTGGCGCGCCCGCCGCTACGCCGGGCGGCCCGAGCTGGCCGGGCCAGGATGTGGCCCGCGGCATTGCCCTCGCGCCCGACGGTGACGGCGGATGGATCCTCGACAAGTTCGGTGGACTCCATCCGTTCGGCATCGCGGGTGACGACCCGCCGGTCGCGACGGTGGGCGGCCCGTACTGGTCGGGGTTCGCGATCGCACGGGGTGCCGGCGCGCTCCCGTAGTTTGCGGACGTGGCCAACGTCTTGTTCATCACGGTCGACCAGTGGCGGGGTGAGTGTCTCGGCGCGGCCGGGCACCCGATCGTCCGGACCCCGAACCTTGATCGGCTCGCGGCCGAGGGGGTCTTGTTCCGTCGGCACTACGCGCAGG
>JBDUBS010000383.1:0-4448 GCA_040003875.1 Acidimicrobiia bacterium
GGCCCAACCCCTGCATACCTACGTCGACGGCATCCGCCTCACGCTCGACGACCTCTGGTATTCGCTCACCCACTGAGGCCTGATGATCAACTTTCGGTACCACGTCGTGTCGATCCTCGCGGTCTTCCTCGCGCTCGCGATCGGTACGGTGATGGGCGCATCGTTCGTGGGTCGGGGCGTCATCGACAACCTCCAGAAGCGCATCGACATCGTCCAGGGTCGGGTCGACCGCCAGCGCGACGAGAACGGCCGGCTCCAAGGGGAGAACGACCGACTCAACGCCTACGTGGAAGCCACCCAGAACTTCGCCGTCGCGCGCACGCTCGTCGGGGTGCGCACCAACGTCGTCGCCGAACGGGGTACCAACACCGAGACCGTCGACGCGCAGGTGACGCTGCTCCGCCAGGGCGGGAGCGAGGTTCCCGGCGCGGTGTGGCTCGAACCTGCATGGGCGCTCGACTCCGCCGACGCCGTGCAGGCGCTGCGGCTGGCGACCGGCCTCACCAACCGCTCGAAGCCGGCGTTGCGCGCGGCGGCAGCCCGCCTCCTCGGTCAGCGGCTCGGTTCGTCGGCACCCGAGACCGACGACCTCCTCACCAAGTTGGTCGACGCCAAGTTCATCACCCTGTCCGGCGCGGCCGGGACCAGCGCGCCGAACGCCGCTGATTTCACCGGCCCGTCCACCCGGGTGCTCGAGATCGGCGGCCCCGGACATCCGGTCCCTCGCGACCTGGTGCCGTCCGTGGCTGCCGGTGTGCTCGACGCGAGCGCACCCGTCGCGGTCGGTGAGGTCTTCGTCGCCAGCGACCAGGGTCCCGATCGAGCTGCGTGGATCGACGCGATCGCCAACGCCGACGCGCTGCGGGACCGGATCAGCACCATCGACGATCTCGAACTGGTCGAAGGACGGGTCGGCACGACGCTCGCCCTCTCCGAACTGGGACTGGGGACCGTGGGGAACTACGGCATCGGTCGTGCCCACCAGGTCCCGGCCACGCTGCCGACCGTACCCGTCGCGAAATAGTCGACCCTGACCTTCAGCCCCACTCCGCGGCGAGACCTCGCCCGCGGGGCAGACTGACCCCGTGGCTGTCGTCGTGGCATGGGTGGTGGGGTTCCTCGCGGCCCGGTTCCTGATGCGCACCGGCCACGAGATGTGGCGCGCGCCCGCTCTGGCCCGTGAGAACTTCCGGGGCCACACGGTCTTCACCGCGGCCGGACTGATCCTGGTCATGGCCGTCCTGGTGGTCGAGGCCGGGCGTTCGGGTCTCGGTGCAATCGGCCTCGGCGACGCGCCGGGGCTCAACGCGGCCCGACCGTTGGTGCTCTTCGCCGCGTTCGGGTTCGGCCTGCTCGGTTTCGTCGACGACGCACTCGGCGGCGAGGACCGCGGGTTCAAGGGCCATCTCGTCGCCATCGCCCATGGCCGGCTGACGAGCGGCATGGTGAAGCTGCTCGGCGGCGCCGCGATCGCCCTGGTGCTCGCGGCCGCACCGGGGTTCGTCACGTGGCCGCGACTCTTCGCCGATGCGGTCCTGATCGCGCTGGCCGCCAATCTCGCCAACCTGCTCGACCGCCGGCCGGGCCGGGTCATCAAGTGTGGGCTGCTGGCCTACGTGCCGCTCGCGATCGTCGCCGGTACCGGACCGGTGGCGGTGGCGGTCGCACCGTTGATGGGCGCCGCCGTCGGTGTGCTCCCGGAGGACCTCCAGGAACGGATGATGCTCGGCGACACCGGAGCCAACGTGCTCGGCGGGGTCCTCGGCCTCGTGGTCGTGCTCGAGTGTTCGCGCACCGCACGCAACGTGATCTTCCTCGTCCTGATCGCGCTGAATCTCGCGTCGGAGTTCGTGTCGTTCAGCCGGGTGATCGACGCAGTGCCGTTCCTGCGCCGATTCGACCAGTTGGGACGTCGAGCGGTCGATGGTTAGCGCGGGTGACAGTCCTGTTTCACCCAGAGGACCTTCGGACCCGGCGCGTCGGAGATGACCGAGCGGTAGCCGAGTGCGGTGAGCCGGTCGGCGAGGTGCGGGAACTTGGTGAAGCGATCACCCGACCAGCGGACCACTGCGCAGACGTCAGGTCGCGCCGCGGCGTGCACGATGTCGTCGCCGGTGAGCCGGAGCGTCTTCGTGGGTGAGGTGATGCGCAGGATCGAGACGTCGACGAACTTGTCGGGCACCCGGAGTCCGGCCCGCCACACCAGTCCCGGAGTGTCGCTGATCGCCAGCGCGCCTGCGGGGAGACCTTGGAGCCGATGTTCGAGGGTTCCGGTGAGACCGGTCGGTCCGTGGGGGCGGATCAGCTCGCCGAGGTGGATGATGGACCACGGTGCGACGAGGACCGCGAGCACGACCGCGATGGCGCGAGGTCGCGCGGCCCGGAGTGCGATGCCGACGAGCAACGCCAGGGGTACGACCACGTGGGCCACGTGGTTGCGCCACATCGGCGATTCGGTGAGGACGACGACCACGATCGCGACGAACCAGATGACCATCGGGTACCACGGCGCGAACGTCTCGTCGCGGCCAAGCGCCAGGCTGGGCGCGGCGTCCGCGGCGGGCGCGCGGCGTCGAGCCATGACGACGGCGACGGTTGCGAGCAGGGCCACGACGGCGGCCACGAGGAGCGGCGCGTCCCGTTCGAAGAGGGTGCGGGCCAGCTTGGAGAAGTTCGCGCCGATCGGGCGGTCGGCGACGGCATCGGTGTGATAGCGGACGTACTGGTCGTACACGTTTGAGAGGCCCCACGGCAGCGAGACGACGAGGATCGTGGCCACCGCCACGACGGGGACGAGAAGGAGGTCGCGGACCCGGCGCTGCAGCAGCATCCACACGCCGGCCGCGGCGAGACCGGGGATGACGAGCAAGCTCTTCACCGCGAGTGCGAGGCCGGCGAGCAGGCCGACGACGATGGCGCGCCGCCACGTGGGCCGGCGCCAGTAGACCAGCGCCGCGAGGACGGTTCCCGCGGTGAACGCTTCGCCGATCCCGTCCGAGGTGAGCGGCCCGGTGGTCCAGAGCACCGATCCGCTCAACGCGATGAACACCGCCGCCATGAGGGCGGCCCCGGGCGTGGTGAGGCGGCGTCCGATGAGCAGGATGAGGATCGCGAGGACCACCCCGGCGACGACCGACGCGGCGCGGGGTGAGTCGAGCCGCTGGAACGTGAGCAGGTCTCCCAGCCACGCGATCGGGAGGAACAACGGGCCCTGAGACGAGAAGACCTGACGGAAGGGCAGGCCGCCGTGGCGCATCGCGATGACCGACATCGCGAACTGGCCGTCGTCGAAGCCCAAGGGCTGGGGCGCGAAGAAGGCCGGGATCCGGACCAGCAGGGCGATGACGCCGACCGCGATGACGTCGCGCGTCTGCCGCTTCAAGGTCGCCACGCAAGCGACGGTACTGGCCCGGGCGGTCGCGGCCGGATCACCGAAGTGGTGGGGACGACCTGGTACGGTCGACCTCCCGAGAGCGCGTGACGCGTCCGGAGTCGCATGAGTGCGGCACCCGGAGCAGCCCGGGAGCGACGGAGGAGCGACTCCGGGTGCGAAGGGCGCTCGCAGCGGCGCGGATGCGCCGCCGGGATGATGGAGGTAACTGGTTTGGCGAAGCACATCTTCGTGACGGGTGGGGTGGCGTCCAGTCTCGGCAAAGGCCTCACGGCTTCGTCGCTCGGACGACTCCTCAAGGCTCGGGGACTGCGGGTCACGATGCAGAAGCTCGACCCCTACATCAACGTCGACCCCGGAACGATGAACCCGTTCCAGCACGGTGAGGTCTTCGTGACCGACGACGGCGGCGAGACCGACCTCGACATCGGCCACTACGAGCGCTTCCTCGACGCCGATCTCTCTCGCAACGCCAACGTGACGACCGGCCAGGTCTACTCCACCGTGATCGCGAAGGAGCGCCGCGGCGAGTACCTCGGCGACACCGTGCAGGTCATCCCGCACATCACCAACGAGATCAAGGACCGGATCCGGTCGATGGCCGGAGCCGACGTCGACGTTGTGATCACCGAAGTCGGCGGCACTGTCGGCGACATCGAGTCGCTGCCCTTCCTCGAGGCGATCCGGCAGGTCCGCCACGACGTCGGCCGGGACAAGTGCTTCTTCCTGCACGTGTCCCTCGTGCCGTTCCTGGCCCCGAGCGGTGAGCTCAAGACCAAGCCGACCCAGCACTCGGTGGCGGCGCTGCGCAACATCGGCATCCAGCCCGACGCCGTGGTCTGCCGGTCCGACCGCGAGATCCCGGCCGCCCTCAAGCGCAAGATCAGCCTGATGTGCGACGTCGACATCGAGGCGGTCGTGTCCGCGGCTGATGCGCCGTCGATCTATGACATCCCCAAGGTGCTGCACCGCGAGGGTCTCGACGCCTACGTCGTGCGGCGACTGGGCCTGCCCTTCCGCGATGTCGACTGGCGGCTGTGGGACGACCTGCTCGAGC
>JBDUBS010000329.1:0-4445 GCA_040003875.1 Acidimicrobiia bacterium
CGTTTCGTCATGGGGAGATGCGCTCGCCGCCGTCGGCGAACGTCCGGTGCTCGGCTACGGGCCCGGCCGCACCTACGTCGCACTGGCACCGCGGCGGTCGGCGGAGATCGCGCGCGCCGAGGGTCCGGACCTGCTGTACTTCGACGCGCACAACGTGGTGCTCGAGGTGCTCACCACCACCGGGGTGCTCGGCCTGGGGGCGTTTGTCGGCTGGATGTGGTTCGCGACCAGGAAGGCACGCGGGCCACTCGTGGGTTTCGCCGCGGTGGGCGCAGTCATCATGCTCGTGGAACCCGTGAGCCACGGGTTCGCCCCCCTGGTGGTGCTCGCGCTCGGAGTCGCTGCCCCCCGGCGGTCGCGGCGCGCCGCGCGGCCGCGGGCGGAACCATGGGTGCTGATCGGGAGCGGCGTCCTGGCTGGTGTCGGTCTGCTCGCCGGTGTCGCCCTGCTCGTCGGCGACGCGGCCTATCTCGACACCGTCCGTGATCCGCGGGTGGCCAGTCTGGCACCGGCGCAACGTTGGTGGCCGCCCTGGCCCGACGTCGCGCTCCGCGAGGCGCAGCTGCTGAGCCTGGACGCGCAACGGACCGGCGATCCCACCGAGAAATCGGCGGCGCTGGCCGCCGCGCGTGAAGCGCGCCGCCGCGACCCGGCCATGCCGTTCGTCTGGGAGGAGGTCGGCTTGCTCGAGACGGTCTTCGGCAGTCCGGATCGCGCGCGGACGGCCTATCTCGGCGCGCTCAAACGCAATCCATGGTCCAGCGAAGCGCTCGCAGCCTTGATGCAGGCCGAAGTCCGAGCCGGCCACCCGAAAGCGGCTGTCCGATACCGGCGGGCTCTGTGCGAGGTGCGAGCACTCCAGTGCCCCCGCTGACGTGTCCACACCTGCGGGGATTGTCGGGCAGAATGGCCCGATCATGGATCTCAACGGCGCGACCATCTTGCTCACCGGTGGTACCGGCTCGTTCGGCAATCGGTTCATCGACCGGACGCTCGAGCAGTGGCCCGACATCACGGTCCGTGTGTTCTCCCGTGACGAGCTCAAGCAGTCGGAGATGCGCGAACGTCACGGCGACGCGAATCTGCGCTTCGTCCTGGGCGATGTGCGTGACCGCAACCGACTGATGCGGGCCGCCCAGGGGGTCGACTACCTCGTGCACGCAGCGGCGATGAAGCAGGTCCCGGCGTGTGAGTACAACCCGTTCGAGGCGGTCCAGACCAACGTGATCGGCGCGCAGAACGTGGTCGACGCGGCGATCGACGCCGGGGTTCGTCGGGTGATTGCCCTCTCGACGGATAAGGCGGTCAACCCGGTCAACCTCTACGGCGCCACCAAGTTGTGTGCAGAGAAGATCATCGTGCAGGGCAACGCGTACGCGGCGCAGTCCCAAACCCGGCTGGCGTGCGTGCGGTACGGGAACGTCGTGGGGTCGCGCGGCTCGGTCGTCCCGGTATTCGTGCGCCAGGCCGCCGAAGGCCGGCTCACGATCACCGACGATCGCATGACCCGGTTCTGGATCACCCTCGACCAATCGGTGGACCTGGTGCTCTTCGCACTCGAACACGCCACGGGTGGAGAGATCTTCATCCCGAAGATCCCGTCGATGAAGGTCGAGGACCTGGCCGACGCGATGGCTCCGGGGATCCCGCGCGCCGTGATCGGTATCCGTCCCGGCGAGAAACTGCACGAGGTGCTGCTGACCTCGGACGAATCGCGTCACTCGATCGACGCGGGCGAGGTCTACGTGGTCTTGCCGGAGCATCCGTGGTGGGACGCGGATCCGGCGTGGATGTCGGGCGCGCCCCTGGCCGACGACTTCGTGTACTCGAGCGCCACCAACGACCGGTGGTTGACCGCGACGGAGTTGCAGGAAATCCTCCGGTGATCCCCTACGGTCGCCAGCACGTCGACGAGGCGGATATCGCGGCGGTGGTGGAGGTGCTGCGCGGCGACTGGCTCACACAGGGTCCCCATATCGCGGAGTTCGAACGGGCGCTCGCCGACTTCGTGGGTGCCGAGCATGCGGTCGCGTTCGCGAACGGCACCGCGGCGCTGCATGCGGCGTGTGCGGCGGCCGACCTCGGTCCCGGCGACACCGTCGCGACGTCGACGCTCTCGTTCGTCGCGAGCGCCAACTGCGCCAGTTACGTCGGTGCGGACGTCGCACTGCTCGACATCGATCCGACCACCCTCAACGTCGATCCGACGGCCGTACCCACGGGACTCGACGCGATCGTTGCGGTGCACTTCGCGGGACTCCCGATGGACCTGGCGGCGCTCGCCCACCGGCCACGGGTCGTCATCGAGGATGCCGCGCACGCGCTCGGCGCGCTCACGCCCGACGGCCCGGTCGGTTCCTGCGCGCACAGCGATCTTTGCTGCTTCTCGTTCCACCCGGTCAAGGCGGTGACGACGGGTGAAGGCGGGGCCGTCACCACCAATGATGCGGGGTTGGCCGAGCGGCTTCGACGCTTCCGCCACCACGGGATCGTGGCCCGACCCGACGACGGTGGTTGGTGCTACGACGTCGTCGAGATCGCCATGAACTACCGCCTGACCGATATGCAGGCGGCGCTGGGCACTTCGCAGCTCGCGAAACTCGCCCGGTTCATCGAACGGCGCCAGGAGATCGCGGCGCGGTACCGCGTCCTTCTCGCCGAGCTTCCCGTCGAGTGTGCTCCGGCACCCCCCGACGGGTTCACGCACGCGTATCACCTGTTCCCGATTCTCGTGCCGCGCCGGCGCGAGATCTACGACACGCTCCGGGCGTCGGGCATCGGGGTTCAGGTGCACTACGTGCCGATCCACCACCACCCGGTCCACCGGCGCCCGTGCGAGTCGTTCCCCGCCACAGAGCACGCGTACGCCGGTTTGCTCTCCCTCCCGATGTTCCCCGACCTGACCGACGCGGAGCAGGATCAGGTGGTCGAAGCCTTGCGGCAGGCGCTGTGAGCACGATCCGGCTCGGGTCTCGCACGGTGGGCGACGCGGCGGCCTGCTACATCGTCGCGGAGGCGGGTGCGAACCACGATCGCGACCTCGCGACGGCACTACGCCTGATCGACGTGGCCGCCGCATCGGGGGCCGACGCGGTGAAGTTCCAGACCTACACCGGGTCGGCGCTCTACTCCAAGCACACGCCGAGGTTCGAGTATCTCGGCGATCTGGGAGCGAAGCCGGCGCATGAACTCCTCGATGACATCGCGCTCCCCCGCGACTGGCAACCGAGGCTGTCGGCGCACGCTCATGAGCAGGGCATCGCGTTCATGTCGAGCCCGTTCGATGTCGCGGCAGTCGACGAACTCGACGCGCTTGACGTGCCCGCCTTCAAGATCGCCTCGTTCGAGATCGTCGACCTTCCGTTCATCGAGTACGTGGGGTCCAAGGGGCGCCCGATCATCCTGTCGACGGGCATGGCGACGCTCGATGAGATCGACGAGGCCCTCGCCGCGGCCCGAAAGGGTGGTGCCACCGACTTCGCGCTCCTCCAGTGTGCGTCGCTGTATCCCGCACCGCCCGCGATCATGAACCTCCGGGCGATGGCCACCATGCGGTCTGCGTTCGGTGTGCCGGTCGGCCTCTCCGATCACACCCTGGGGATCCAGATCGCGAGTGCCGCGGTGGCGATGGGGGCCGACCTGGTCGAGAAGCACTTCACCCTCGACCGGACCCGAACGGGTCCGGATCACGCGTTTGCGATCGAGCCCGACGAGCTCGGCGCGATGGTGCGCAACATTCGTGACGTCGAGGCCGCGCTCGGCACCGGCGAGAAGGCCGGTCCCTCGGACGCCGAGGCGAGCGAGATGTACCGCAATGCCCGTCGTTCGATCGTCGCGGCCGAGACGATCCCGGCGGGAACCGTGATCGCGCGGGAGATGCTCACGGTCAAGCGACCGGGTTTCGGGATCAAGCCCAACCGCATCGACGACGGCGTCGGCCGCGTGGCGACGAGGACGATCGAGTTCGACGAGGTCGTGACCTGGGACCTGGTGTGAGAGCGGTGCTCGTGGCCGACGACGGCCCCCTGGCCGGCTTGGGTCATCGCCGACGGCTCGAGGCACTGGCGGCTGCGCTCGGTGCTCTCGACGTCGAGACGACGGTCGTCGCGCTCGATGCCTATCGACCCGGTGGCGACGTCGACCTCGTGGTGATCGACTCCTATCGGGAGCGCGCCGACGATCGTGGTCGGTTCGACGCACGCGTCGTCGCCGCGATCGACGATCTCGACCGTGACCTGGCGGTGGACGTGGTCGTCGACCCGTCGCCCGGCGCCGACGGCTCCCGGCACCGGCGGGCGCGGCGAGTGCTCGCGGGAGCGGACTACGCGATCGTGGACCCCGCGCTGGTCGTCGCTCGCGCCTCGACGAGTGAGCCGCGCCCGGCCGACCCGGTGCGGCGGGTGGTCGTCACCCTCGGCGCGTCGGCGTCGGGCGCGGAGGTCGGC
>JBDUBS010000160.1:0-4440 GCA_040003875.1 Acidimicrobiia bacterium
CGCGGTCATCTCGGTGGCGATCGGTCCCGGTGCGACCACATTGCAGGTGATCGAGCGGCTCGCGAGCTCACGGGCCGTCGACCGGGTCAGCCCGAGGAGCCCGGCCTTGGCCGAGGCGTAGTTGGCCTGCCCAGGACCCCCGAGGTGGGCCACGACCGACGACACGTTGACGATCCGGCCGAACCGGGCGCGCATCATCTTGGGCGTGGCTCGGCGCATCGTGTGAAATGCGCCCGTCAGGTTGACCGCGATCACCCGATCCCATTGCTCGTCGTTCATCCGGACCAGCAGCCCGTCTCCGGTCACCCCGGCGTTGTTCACGAGGATCTCGACCGGGCCGAACGCGGTTTCGATCGTGGTGAACGCGGCGTCGACCGACGCGATCTCCACCACGTCGATCATCACCGAGACCGCGGTCCCACCGGCCCGTTCGATCCCGGCAACGGTTGCTGCCGCGGCGACGGCGTCGGAGGCGTATCCGACGACGACCCTCGCGCCGTCGGCGGCGAGCGCCATCGCGGTGGCCCGGCCGATCCCGCGCGATGCACCGGTGACCAACGCCACGCGTCCGTTTGTCATGTGACCACGCCGGCGGCATCGGCCGGGGTCGCGACGCTCACGACCTGGACTCCCGCGATCGTCCGTTTCGCGAGGGCGGCCAACATCGAACCGTGCCCGACTTCGTAGAGCTGGGTTGCACCGAGCGCCACCAGGGTCGGCTGGACCGATCGCCAGCGGACCGTGGTGGCGACATGGACCGCCGACCGTTCGCGCCAGTCGTCGGCCGACGCGTCGGCGCCGTATGCGAGGCCGTCGGCATTGGAGACGATCGGCGCGGCGGAGGTCCGGAACGTCACGGTGCTGAGGTCGTCGCGGAGCGCCTCGACCGCGGGTTGCATCAGCGGCGTGTGGAAAGCGCCGCCGACAGCCAGCGGACGGGCGGTGCGGGCGCCGGCGGCCTTCGCGGCCGCGACCCCCGCTTCCAGCCCCTCCGGAGTCCCGGCCAGCACCACTTGACCGTCGGCATTGTCGTTGGCGATCCAACACGCGTCGGGGGCGGCTGCACATCCGATGAAGGCGTGTTCGAGGGTGGCGCCGAGTAGGGCGGCCATCACGCCGGGGCGTGCGTCGGCCGCGGCTTGGGTGCGATCGGCCCGGATCGCGGCGAACCGGACCCCGGCGTCGAAATCGAGGGCTCCGGAGGCGATGAGCGCGGTGACCTGGCCGAGCGAATGCCCCGCGAATGCCACGGGAGCGACGGCAGACTTGATCGCCTCCCACGCCAGGAGCGACGTCAACAGCACCGCGAGTTGCGCATTGCGGGTGCGGGACAGTTCGGCGGCGTCGGCATCGATGAGCAGCCGCCCGACGCCCTCACCGAGCACCGATTCGGCCCGGCCGACGACGGTGTCCCACTCCGGAGTGCCCGACCACACCGATCCCATCCCCGGGATCTGGGTGCCCTGGCCCGGGAACACCACTGCGGTCGGTGTGCTCATGGAGCGTTCGGAGGGTCGCTGGTCGCGTTGGTCTCCCGATCGATCACCTCGGGAGGCTCGCCCAGCAGCAGGCGGGTCTCGACGTCCCGCGGCAGTGGCCCGTCGTCGCCGTCCCCCGACCGCGGCAGGAGGAGCAACATCAGCATTCCGAACACCGCAACGATCACGATGATCGCGATCAACACCGTTGTCTCCCTGCGTCAGCGGCAACTCGTCGAACCATAGTTCTCATACCCGGTTGTCCCAGGTGCCAACATGGCCCGCTCGCCCGGGTGGTGGAATGGCAGACACGGTGGACTCAAAATCCACTGTCCGCAAGGACGTGGGGGTTCGAATCCCCCCCCGGGCACCTACCGACCTCGTCGCTTCATGTACCGAGGTGGAACGGACGAAGGCCACTGTTTACCGCGGGTCAGCGGGCCTCGGGCGAGAACTGTTCGGCGACCGGGGACACGAGATCCGTCGACGCGAGGACCGGGACGTCGGCGTCGGGATGGAGCCATTCGTTCCACTTGATCACCATGTACGCGAGCGCCGCGAGCCCGATCAGCATCTCGTCCCATTCGGAGAGGGCGCTGAACGACTTGAAGAACCACGGCGCGGCGAACAGGTCGTCGACCATGTCGAGGACCACGTAGCTCGTGATCACCACGAAGGTGCCGAGCAGCGCACGCGGCGTGGCGAGTTTGCGGAGTCCGGGAAACATCCCGGCCCAGACCGCCGCGAGTCCGCCGGCGGCGAAGATCAAGCGCAGGTACTCGCTGTGGCCCCAGAGTCCAGGCAGGTTGTGCAGGTTCGTCTCGCCCTGCCGGTTGAGGTGCTTCCACGTTCCGGGGGTCTTGAAGAAGAACACCCACTGCCCCCAGGAGATCTCCTCCATGGCGACGAAGAAGAGTCCGGTCGCGAGGAGCCCGAGGAGAATCCATGTGAGCCGGGCCTCGCCGTTGCGACGGGCGCGGTACGTGAGCGCGGCCCCGAGGATGCTCGCGGCGAGCAGACTCAGGAACGTGATGTCCTCGACGACCAGGTCCTCGCGCATCAGCCACTCGGCGAGGTGGCGCGACAGCGGCAGGAGGTAGAGCGCGTGGAACGCGAGCGTCGCCCCGAGGACGACCGCGGTCACGAGTCGGCCGGTGGCCAAGAATCTCCGCACCTGTTGCCCCCGCACCGTGCACCTGTCTGTCGACCGCGGCCGTGCTCCCGAGGGTGCAACGTGCGCCCACGCGAATCGCCAAGTTTACCGGAGCACCGAGGATCGAGTTTCGCCCGGTCCGGTTCTCGTTGGTGCGCATTGGGACCCTCACCAGACCGCTATCGGTCCCCGTCAGGACCGGACGAGGAGCAGGGCATCTCTTCGCCACGCCCCTTTCATCGTGCGGTGGTGGTTTGGGCCGGAGACGCCTGGGGCACCTCTTGATGGTCACCCGACCAACGTGAGGCGGTCACCGTGAGAACTGTGCACACCGATCATCCAGTCCGACCGGTTGGACTCGGCTTCCGGTCACGCCGGCTACCGATGTCGGCGATCGTCGGAAACCGCACGCCCGCGATACGACGATCGCTACCGGGTTACCGGATCTCATCGCACCACGGCCTGACGTGATCGCGAACAGTTCGGCGGCGTCCCGACCGTACGAACTCACCGTCGACGCGGATCCTGCCAGCGTCCGTCGGGCGCGCGAATTCTTCTCCGATGTGGCCGAACGGCTTGAACTCTCCTCGGGGCAGGTAGAGCTCGGCGTACTCGCAGTGAGCGAACTGGTCACGAACGCGATCGTCCACGCGCCGGGCCCCATCTCGGTGCGGGTCCAGCGCGGTCCCACCGGCGTACGCATCGAGATCGGGGACTGCAGTTCGCGCGCGCCGCGGATGGGCGTCCCAACTCCAGATCGATCCGGGTCCCGCGGACTCCCGATCGTGGCCGTGGTCGCCGATGAGTGGGGTTGGGACGGCGACCGCGACGACGCAGGCAAGCGGGTCTGGTGCACGATCGGGAGTCCGGACTGAACCAGTCGACCTCGAAATGCGGGCGCCGCGCCGTCGTCAGACCGCGCCGGACCGCCGCATCAGGGTGAAGGCAACCCATCCGGGCAGCAGGGGGAGCCAGAACGTGGTCACCCGGAAGACCAGCACGGCGGCAACCGCGGTCGGGCCCGGCATCCCGGCCGAGGTCAGTCCGGCGATCAGGGTCGCCTCGACCGCGCCGATGCCGCCCGGTGTCGGCGCGATCGACGACACCATCGACCCCAAGAGGTAGACGAGGGCCACCGAGGTGAACGACGGGCCGGCACCGAAGGCCGCGACCGACACCTCGAGGGCGAGGATGTATCCGAGCGTGATGGCGAGGCAGCCGACGAGGAGCTCGATGACGCGGGCCGGCCGGTGGGCCACCTCGCTCACACTGCTCAATGACCGTCGTGTCGCGGGCATCAGTCGAGTGGTGACGAGCGCGCGGCTCCACGGGATCACCGCGGCCGCGATCGCAACGAGTACGAGTCCGAGCACGATCAGGCCGACCGTCGCGAGCGACGGCAGATGGAACTTCTCCAGACCGGACGTTCCGGCGAACGCGAGGAACAATCCGGTGAGGGTGAGGTGCACCACCGCGCCGGCGAGTGTGTTCACGCCGACCGCAGCCGCCGCGGACGCGCCGTCGATTCCCCGCTTCTGCAGGAAGCGCGCGGTGAGCGCGAGCGCGCCGCCGGGGATCGCGCCGCCGACGAACGAGGTCGCGGTCTGCACCCCGAGATTCGGGCCCAACGGGAGCCGCTGGGAGAGCGAGCCGTTGAGGGAGAACGCGGCGCCGAGGTAGGTGCCGGCCGAGAGCCCGAGCGCCGCAGCCATCCACCACCAGTCGGCGTCGGCGAGCTTGCCCCATACGGCACCGACGCCGAGGAACTGCGGGACCAAGGCCCACAGCGCGAGTGCCGCCATGCCGATG
>JBDUBS010000254.1:0-4431 GCA_040003875.1 Acidimicrobiia bacterium
GTGGAGCAGGCACGCGATGCCGGCGCCATGAGCTACATCGTCAAACCGTTCCAGAAGAGCGACCTGATTCCGGCGATCGACGTGGCCCTCGGCCGTCACGCCGAGCTGAAGAGTCTCGAGACCGAGGTCGGCGACCTCGCCGAGCGGTTGGAGGCGCGCAAGATCATCGATCGCGCCAAGGGTGTGCTCATGGACAAGCACGACATGACCGAAGCCGCCGCGTGGCGGTTCCTCCAGACCGAGGCCATGAACCGACGGATCAAGGTGCACGAGATCGCGGCGCTCGTCGTCTCGGGAGAGCTCACCCCACCCGAAGCGGCATGACCGAAGCGCCGTCCACGCCCCGCAAGCTCCTGCTCCTCGACGGCCACTCCCTCGCGTACCGCGCCTTCTATGCGCTGCCCACCGACCTCGCGACGTCGTCGGGCCAGGTGACGAACGCGGTGTACGGCTTCACGTCGATGCTCATCAAGGTGGTGGCTGACGAGAAGCCGGACCACCTCGGTGTCGCGTTCGACACTGCTGCGCCCACCTTCCGGAAGGAGATGGACGCGACCTACAAGGCGGGTCGCAAGGAGACCCCCGACCTCTTCAAGTCACAGTTGCCGTTGATCCACCAGGTCCTCGAGACGTTGGCCGTCCCGGTCATCGAACTCGACGGCACCGAGGCCGACGACGTGATCGCCACGCTGGCCGAACGCGCCGCGGCGGACGGCAGCGACGTGATCATCGTCACCGGCGATCGTGACTCGTATCAACTCGTTTGCGATCCGCACGTGAGGGTGCTCTACAACAAGCGGGGCGTCTCTGACTACGCGCTCTACGACGAAGCCGGGATTCTCGAACGCACGGGTGTCACGCCTGCGCAGTACCCCGAATACGCGGCACTGCGAGGTGATCCCAGCGACAACCTGCCGGGGGTCCCGGGCATCGGCGAGAAGACTGCCGCCAAGCTCGTGCAGGCGTACGGCACCCTCGAAGGGATCTTCGAGCACCTCGAGGAACTCCCGCCCAAGCAGCGCGCCAACCTCGGCGAGGCGCGGGACCAGGTCTTCCACAATCGCACGATGTCGGTCCTCCATCGCGACGTCGCGATCGATGTCGCGGTTGAAGATCTCCATATCGGGGGATGGGACCAGGACGCCGTGCGCGAACTGTTCACCCAACTGGAGTTCCGCACGCTGTACCCCCGTCTGCTCGACGCGTTCGGCGCGGTCGATTCCGCCGATGTGGTCGAGTCGACGGCGTTCGAGGTCGACGTCGACCGGATCACGACCGCGAAGGAACTCGTCGATCGGCTCGACGCGATCCGCGCCGGTGCAGACGCCTACGCCCTCGACGCCGACTGGCTCGTGGGTCCCGGCGTAGGCGGTCTCCGCGGCGTGGCCATCGCCACCACGGACCGCGTCACGTACGCCCCGGCCGATCTCCTCTCCGATGCCTCGGTGTGGGAGGCGCTCGGCGCGCTCGTCAGGCCCGATGGTCCACCGCTCGTCGCCCACCGCGCCAAGGAGTTGATGCACGCACTCGCACCGATCGCAGGGGTCGAGGTGCACAGCCTCGACCGGGACACCGCGGTGATGGCGTACTTGGTGGACCCGGGCGAGGGGAAGTTCGATCTCGGTGACCTCGTCTTGCGGTTCTGCGGCATCGAACTCGTGTCGCCCGATGGTGCCGCGGCCGAAGGCACCCTCGACCTCGACGGCGACGTCGCCGGTGACACGGCGGGACGGCGCGCGGCGGCGACCCTCACCCTCGCGCCCGCGCTCCAGCAGGTGCTCGAGTCACGCGAACTCGCCGCGCTCTACGACACCGTGGAGCGTCCGCTCGTTGGTGTCCTCGCCACCATGGAGGCCACGGGTATCCGCGTCGACCGCGAGTTCCTCGACACGATGCGGGCCGATCTGCAGAAACGTTGCGACGAACTCGAAACCAAGATCCACGCTCACGCGGGCGAGCCGTTCGTCGTGAACTCGGTGCCGCAACTGCGTCGCATCCTCTTCGACGTCCTCGAACTCACGCCGGTGAAGCGGACCAAGACCGGACCGTCGACCGACGCCGATTCCCTCCAGAAGATGGCGGCCGCGGGCGACCATCCGATCCTCGCCGATCTCCTCAAGTACCGGGAGGTCGAGAAGCTCCGCAGCACGTACGCCGACGCGTTGCCCCGGTTGATCCAAGCCGATGGTCGGATCCACGCCACGTTCAACCAGATCGGGACCACCACCGGCCGGATCTCGAGCGAGAACCCCAACCTCCAAAACATCCCGATTCGCACGGAGGAGGGCCGGACGATCCGGCGGGCCTTCGTGGCCGACGACGGGTACGGGCTCCTCACCGCCGACTATTCGCAGATCGAGCTGCGGATCCTGGCCCACCTCGCGGAAGATCCCGGCCTGGTCGACGCGTTCACGCGAGGCCTCGACGTGCACACCGTGACCGCGTCGAAGGTGTTCGGCATCCCCGAAGCGGACGTCGCCGACCACCACCGCCGGTTCGCGAAGGTCGTCAACTACGGACTCGCGTACGGCATGGAGGCCTACGGACTCGCGCAGCGCATGGACATCCCGACCGATCAAGCGAAGGAGATCCTCGACAACTACTTCGCCGGATTCCCCAACGTCCGGGCGTACATGGAGCAGACGATCGTCGACGCCAAGGCGGTCGGATACACCACCACCATCCTTGGCCGGCGCCGCCAGATCACCGAGCTGGCCTCGGACAACTTTCGCATCCGTCAGATGGGGGAGCGGATGGCCCAGAACGCACCGGTGCAGGGTTCGGCGGCCGACATCTTCAAGGTCGCCATGATCCGCATGGATCGTGTGTTGCGCGACGGCGGTTTTGGCACGCGCATGCTGCTCACGGTCCATGACGAACTCGTTTTCGAAGTGCCCCTCGACGAACGCGAGGCGATCGAGCCGGCCATCCGAGAAGCGATGGAGGGCGCGATCGAACTCAACGTCCCCCTCGTCGTCGACATGGGCTTCGGCACCAGCTGGGCCGACGCCAAGTAACCAGGCCTGCGGTGGGCGGGACGGGACGCGACTGGCGTTCGGAGTCCGATCCCCAAAATTGGTGGTTTTGGCGAACCGGCCCGGTTTTCAGTGGCTTTCACGCTGAACCGAACCGGATGCTCGGTACAATTCGGGCCCGAATGCCACTGTCCGTGGTGTTCATCTCACCGCTTGGGGCATTCCTGGTGACCACGGCAGCCGAGCCGAACTCCACTGACGACTCGCCGATTGCCCGGCCACACGGTGGGGTGGACACGCTCGACGGTCGGCATCGGCACGAGAACGTCACCACGCTCCACGGGGACACGGCACCTCGAGCCGACGATTTCGATCTGGTCGAACCTGGCGGTGCAGCCGCGTCGGCGCAGACGCGGCGCCGACGCACTGAATGGGCTCGCACCACCGCTGTCGCCGGGTTGGCAATCTTCGACGCCGGCGTGCTCCTCGTCGCCATGGCCCTCGCGTTCCGCTTCCGCACCCTGCTCCCCGGCGAAAACCCGGTGCCGACGCGCGTGCAACACAGCGCGCTCGCGCTGACGTCGCTCCCGATCTGGATCGCATTTCTCAGCTACTACGGCCTCTACGCGCGGCGCCTGACCTCGACTCGCTTGGACGACTTCCGCCGGATCGCCCACGCCGTCGGCGCCAGCATCATGGCCACCATGGCGGTCGCCTTCGTGGCCCAATGGAACGTTGCGAGGGGCTGGCTGCTCATCACCTTCGTCCTCGCCCTCTTCACGCTCACGCTCGAGCGCGAGATCGCTCGACGCGCGATCCAACGCGCCCGGCGCCGTGGCCGGCTCCTCAACTCGGTCGTCATCGTCGGTGCCAACCACGAGGCGCGATCGCTCTTGGATCAGTTCGTTCGCCATCCCGAGCTCGGTTATCAGGTTGTCGGCATGGTCGAGACGGCGCCGGAACCCGAGGTGCTGCTCCGGCCCCAGGGATCGATGCAGGACACCATCGCCGCGGTGATGGACGTCGTCGAGCGCACCGCCGCCGCTCGCGTGCTCGTGGCTCGCACCGCGGTGAATGCCGAGACGACGAATCGCCTGACGCGCGCGCTCACCCACACCGGCATCCCCGTCGAGATCACGTCGTCGTTGGACGACATCGATGCCGAACGACTGACCGTGCGGGCACTCGGACGGTTCGCCTCGGTGTCGGTGGAACCGGTGCGTCGGGGCGGTTGGCGGGCGGCGGCGAAGCGCACCTTCGACATCTTCGGTTCGCTCGTGGTCCTCGTTGCGGTTGCTCCATTGCTGCTCGTGATCGCGATTGCGGTCAAGTGCACGTCGCGGGGCCCGCTCCTCTTCAGCCACGATCGCACCGGACTCAACGGCCGTCGGTTCAAGCTCTACAAGATCCGCAGCATGGTGCCCGGTGCCGAGCACATGGTGATCGATCTCCGGGA
>JBDUBS010000343.1:0-4418 GCA_040003875.1 Acidimicrobiia bacterium
CCCCGGCGGCCCGGGCGGTGGGATACGGGAAGGCGCGGCCGACGGTCAGCTTCATGTTCGACACCGGGTTGGTCACGATGGTCGACCCGCGGTGCGCGATCAGGTCGAGTTCGCCGCGGTCGAGCCAGACGCCGTGGCTGAGGATCGTGTCGGGGGTCAGCATGCCGACCCGATCGAGGTACTCGGCCGGCCGGCAGCCGTGCTGTGCGATGCAGTCGCGGACCTCATCCTCGGTCTCGGAAAGATGGATCTGGATCGGTACCGCGCCCGCAGTCGACATTTCGCCGATGGTGACGAGAACGGATTCCTCGACGGTGTAGATCGCGTGGGGTCCGAGACATGGCGTCACCCGGTCACCGAACTCGCCGAGGTGCGCGAGGCCTTCGGCCGCCGCGTCCGGCCGGGCTTCGTCGGGCGCACCGTCGAAGGCGAGGAACACCTGACTCACCGCACCGCGGATGCCGCTGTCCACCACCGCTCGCGCCACCTCGAACTGGTACCAGTACATGTCCCAGAATCGCGTCGTGCCACTGCGGATCATCTCGAGGCACGCGAGCCGGGTCCCCCAGTAGACGTCATCGCGTGCGAGCCGGGCCTCGGCGGGCCAGATTCGTGCCTCGAGCCACTCGTTCAGGGGCAGGTCGTCGCCATACCCCCGGAAGAGGGTCATCGCCGCGTGACCGTGCCCGTTCACGAGGCCGGGGGTCAGCGCCCGGCCCCCGCCGTCGAGGAGTCGGTCGCCGGGCCGCGCCGGCAGATCGGGCCCGATCTCGGTGATCGTGCCACCGTCGACGAGCACGTCGACCGCCGCGTCGTCGTGCACGACGTTGCCGACCCAGAGGCTCATCGCGACCCGGCGACGAGGAGGGGCAGGAGCGCGTCGAGGTCGGCGAGGAGGCGGGCGCGGTTGGTGGCCACCCCGTGGTCGAACTCCTCCATGGTCAGCGGGATGGCACCGAGGCCGTTGGCGAGGTTGTCGACCACCGCGATCGCGGCGTAGGGGAGTCCGGCCTCGGTGGCGAGGATGCACTCCGACGCGACGGTCATGCCCACGAGGTCGGCGACGGTCGCGAGCGCCCGTACCTCGGCCGCCGTCTCGAAGCGGGGTCCGCTCGTCTGCGCGTAGACGCCGCCGTCGACCAATGGTGTGGTGGTCGCGCCGGTCCAGGCCTGAGCCACGGCGCCCCGCCACGCGGCGTCGAAACGGGGCACCGTGTGGCTGCGGTAGTCGTCGTAGAACGCGAGGGTGGTCGCCGGCGCGTAGAAGTCGTCGACGTTCACACAGGTCCCCACCGCCCAGTCTGTGCGCAGGCTTCCGACGGACGAGAGCGCGACCACTCGGTCGACGCCGGCCTCGAGCAGCGCGCGCAGATGGGAGCGGTGATCGATCCGGTGGGGTGGCGACCAATCGTCGAGACCGTGTCGTTGGAGCACGATCGTGGCGTCGACCTCGGTCACCGCAACCCCTGCGTACTCGACCCGCTGCCCCGAGCCGGCGAACTCGCTCGCGCGCAGTGCACTCCCGGCGATCACTCCCAGTCGGCCCACCCCCGGACCCTAGATTCCCGGCCCCTGGATTCCCGGCCCCTGGATTCCCGGCCCGGGTCGTGACGGTGTGTCAGCCGGAGGCGAGGGCGCGCCACAGCGCCGGGTAACTCGGGTACTCCAGCCCGGGTTGCACGTAGCCGTTGCGAACGAGCTCCTCATGCAGGCGCGGCAGGTTGCGCATCGGTATCCCGGAGTCGACGTGGTGGGCGAGGTGCCAGCCGGTGAAGTACGGAACGATCGTGAGTCGCGCGGGCCAGTGCTGACGCACCGAGTGCGTGGTCTCACGTCGGTCGGACGAGTGCTTCATGCCGCCGTGCTCGGCGATGCTCCGCAGCCGATTGATCACCCGCCAGACGGTGAGGTGAGGGAGGAGCCAGAGGATGAAGTACATCCACGGATGTCCGGCCACGGTGAAGATCGCGAGCATGACGAGTTGCACCGAGACGATCCCGCGAGCCTGACCGCGGACCTTCGCGTCGGAAGCCGTGACCCCGCGGAACAATCCCCTGGTGAGCTTCCAACCGGTGATGCCCAGCGCATCACGTCGCAGCTTGCGCATCATCGAATCGCGCGGGATGGGGTAGCCGCGGTAGAGCGGGATGTCGGGCTCGTTGGGGCCGAACTCCTCGCGATGGTGCGCCATGTGGCCGCGCCGGTACAGGTCGACCGGCACGAACGCGGGGAAGGCGAGGAACCACTTGCCGACGAAGTCGTTCGCTTTGCGGTTCGAGAACAGCAGTCGGTGCGCGGCTTCGTGCATCAGGATCGCGAACCGGGCGTGGATGGGTCCCATGGCGAGGAACGCCGCGACCCACACGAACACGTTGTCGGCCCACGCCGCGATGACGAAGATCCCGACCGTGATCGCGTAGAGCACGACCGTGTTGCCGGCGTTACGGAGCGACGGGATGACGCGCAGTGCGTCGCGGAGTTCAGGGCGAGGCTTGCCGGTTGGGGCGATCGGACCGTCGGGGTCCGGCGCGATCAGGAGGGCAGGCGCGGGGATCACGGTGGCGGCCATGTCGAAGACGTTACGATGATTACATCATATGATGCAATCACGTAACACCCGATCACGTAACACCCGATCACGTGACATGACGAGGCTGCCGACCGACGGCGATCGGCCGTTGTCGGCCCGTTCTGTCATGGCCAGCCTCCTCCTCGGCCGGCAACCGCCGGCCGCGCCGGCGCGGGATCTCGTCCGCTGGTGCGAGCGGTTCGGCATCACCGCCGGGACCGCCCGGGTTGCGCTGCATCGGATGACGACCGCCGGCGAGTTGGTGCGGACCGATGAGGGATACCAACTGGTCGGGAGTCTGGCCCGGCGCCAGCGTGAGCAGGAGTCGAGCCTCGACCACGAGCCGACCCGATGGGACCATACGTGGCGCATGGCGATCGTGGTCGGCGACGCCCGGCCGGCGCGCGTGCGTACGGATCTCCGAGAGGCGCTGCGGCGCGCCCGACTCGCCGAGTGGCGGGAAGGAGTCTGGATGCGGCCGGCGAACCTGCCCGACCTCGTCGAGGACTCGCGCTGCGAGTGGGTCGACGCGCGGCCCGATCTGGACGCGGCGCGCCTCGCCGATCGCTTGTTCCGGCCCGTCACGTGGCGCCAGGGAGCCGATGCGCTCCTGGCCAGGCTCGATGCCGCGACGACCACGATGCGAACCGATCCCGAGGACGGTATGACCGACGCGTTCCTCGCCGGGGCGGCATCGCTGCGGCACATCCGCGCCGATCCTCTTCTCCCCGCGGTGCTGCTTCCGGAACCGTGGCCGGGCCGCGCGCTCCGCGCCGCCTACCGGGTCTATCAACGCGAGTTCACCCTGATCGCTCGGGCCTGGTTCCGCGCATCGGATCAGTAGCGAACGTCGGCCACGACACCGAAATGGTCGGATCCGTGGACGCCGTCGACGGGCACGTCACCGAGCAACTCCGCGTGAACCACCTGGCCGACCCCGCCGAGCTTCGGGGACCCGACGAGGATGTAGTCGATACGGCGATCCACATCGAGACTCGTTGCGGCCCACGGGTTGGTGTTGGACCACGTGAATCCGGGTCCGTCGCCGCCGTGGACCCACGCGTCGCGAAACCAAATGCCCGGTACCGGAACCGCGGCGTGGCCGGTCAACATGCGGATCTCGTCGGTGTCGGGTGCCGCGTTGAGGTCCACGCCCAGGATCGCCGGGAACTGCCGCGGTCGGGTGGTGCGGGCGAACTCGGCGATGGCGCGGACCTGCTCCTGGCGGATCGCGCCGTGGTCCTCGCGCCACGACAGGTGCGCGCAGAACGCCTGGATGGGTCCCCGGGGCCCGGCGATCTCGGCGAAGACACAGAGGCGTTCTTCGCCATCGTCGTCCGTCGACCCGTTGGGCGCGGTGCGCGGCAGAGTCCGGACTTCGTGTCGAGTGATGGGCCATCGACTCAGGATTGCGTTGCCGGCGCGCACGCCGTCGGGGAACGTGAGGTTGGACTCGTACACATGGTGGAACCCGCCGAGGGCCTCGGCCAACTCTGCTGCCTGCGAGCGACCGTCGGGCTCGTCCCACGCCTCGACGAGCAGGCACAGGTCGGGGGCGGCGGCCCGCAGTTGTGCAGTGATGATCGACTCGCGGACTTCCCACGCCGCGTACCGGGCCCAGATGTTCCACGCCGCCACCCGCATCGTGGTGTCGACGAGCGGTCCGAATCCAGGGTCGAACGGCTCCACGTTGGTCATCGCGGCACCGTAGGGCCGAGCAACGTCGCCGTCCACGGGCTTCTCTCGACGGGGGAGACGCGCGGCGGGTCTCTACGCGGGTGTGAACTCGCAGGACATGCGCTTGATGCCGTGGATGAAGGCCGACTGGAGCATCTCCGGCTCGCCGGTG
>JBDUBS010000100.1:0-4417 GCA_040003875.1 Acidimicrobiia bacterium
GCTCTCGCGGGGGGTTGCGGCCACCGCCGCGTCGGCGAGCAGGGCGAGGTCGGCGATGGTGCGCGCGATGTCGGCCACCGTGAAGTACTCCACGCGAGCCGCGGTCAGGTCACCGAAGAGTTCGAGCTCGCTGCCGAGCGCGAGGCGGAGTCGTCCGATCTCGACTGGGGCCAGCGCGGCGTCGATCGCGGCGCTGACCGCGTGGCGATACCAGTCGACGGCTTCGTCGTGGGCATAGCGGCGGGTGGCATCGTCACCGGCTCGCTCTGCGTAGGCCGCGGTTCGGCGGGGATCCGAGACGGGTCGCGCGGCCACGTAGTGACGCGCCGCTTCCGATCGCCGACCCTCACCGCGAGCGTCGGTCGCGCTCGCGACGATCGCGTCGCCGCATCGGAGGTGGATGCGGGCCCGCCGGCTCTGTGCGAGCGAGTAATAGACGCCATTGCGGAAGGTGGGGTGGACGAAGGCGAAGTCGTCGACGCGTTCGCCCTCCATGACGAGCCCTTGGCCCATCGAGTCCTCGAGTGCACCGAGTACGACGGCTTCATCGAGCCCGGTCGCGGCGACGAGTTCGTCCAGTGTGAAGACCCGACCCAACACCGACGCGGTCTGCATCACCACGCGGGCGTCGGGCGGCAACGAGCGAAGGCGGCGACTCACGAGTCCGCGCACGGTCTCGGGCACGATCTCGGCGACCGGCACGTCGGGTTCGAGCTCGAGTTGGCGCAGTACCTCGCGGACGCGGAGTGGGTTCCCCGCGCTCACGGCGACGAGCTCGTGCACCTCGCTGATCCACTCCTCTCGCCGCTCGTTCGGTGCGAGGGCGTCGATGAGGGCGCGGACCTCGTGATGGTCCATCGGTTCGAGCCCGAGCCGGAGGTCCGGTCGCGTGAGCCGGCCCGTCATCCCGGTGGCACCGAAGGCATCGGGGGCCTCGAGTTCCTGACGTCGGTACGACAGGACGACCATCAACTGTCCGCGGGCCCGGCGCATGACGTGCCGGAGGAGCATCAGCGCGTCGGGCCGCGCCCAATGGAGGTCCTCGACGACCAGCAATCGCGGTCGGGTCGGCGCGGCGACGAGCTCACCGACCGCGGTGAAGAGCCGTTGACGCCCGGCACCGGGCTCGGGCGCCTCGCTCGTGTCTGGTAGTTGGCCCCGTAGGTCGGGCGCCAGGCGCGCCAGCTCGCCCAGCATCGTGGGGAGGGAGTCGGCAGGTGGGTCTTCCTGCAGGACCCGGCGCACGAGTTCGGGAAAGGGCTGGAAGTTCTCGATGGGGTCCGGCTGGCACCCACCCATCACGACGATGCCTCCGTCGGCATCGACGTGATCGGCGAGACGGCGGATCAGGGTCGTCTTACCGAGTCCGGCTTCGCCGGACAGATGGACCAGCTGCGGGGTCCCGCTGGTGGCGACCGTCCACGCGCCGATCAACGCATGCAACTCGGTGTTGCGACCGATGAAGTCCGCGCGTCGGCGGGGTGGCACGACGCGGCTCCGCGCCGGGACTGCCCGCGCAGCATCGAGAGCGGTGTCGTGGAGGAGGATCGCGTTGGCCAGCTCCTGGAGTTGTGGTGTCGGCACCATGCCGCGCGGATCCAGTTCGTCCTTCACGCGGGAGAAGAGCGTCAACGCTTCGTGCTGGCGTCCGGTGCGGTGCAATCCGAGCATCAGACGGGCCACCAACGTCTCGTGATGCAGGTGCACCCCGGCCACCGGCGCGAGGAGGCGACAGGCCTCGTCGGCCCGGTCGTCGTCGAGCAGCACCGTCGCGTAACCCTCGAGCGCGTCGAGCCACATGCGTTCCAGCCGGGCGCGCTCGGGCCGCAGCGCGTCCACCTCGGGGAAATCGCGATACGGCTCGCCGCCCCACGTGCCGAGCGCGACGGCGAACTCGTCCGCCGCCCGATGGGCGTCCCCGGCCGCCGCAGCCTCGCGAGCGGCCGCGATCCGGTCCTCGAACCGGGCGGCATCGATATCGGCACGGTCGACGGCGAGCCGGTATCCGCCCGCGGTGCGGGGCAGCAGATCCGCGTGGGTACCGAGGGCCTGGCGCAGATAGGTGGCGTGGACCCTGACCGAGTTCAGCCCGTTGACCGGATCAGCATCGACCCACAGGGCGTCGACCACCGCGTCGGCGGACAGGGTGTGGGGATGGTGACTGAGGAGCAGGGCCAGGAGGGCCCGACACTTCCGGCGCCGGATCGTCACCGGGCCCTGCTCGTCGGCGACCGCCAAGACTCCGAGAACTCGAAAATCCAAGAAGATCCGCCATTTCCTGAAGCACGGGCCAGAGTTAGCGGCCAGTTAATTCGGATGGTGTCTCATGATCTCGTGACACCGACCCGGAGCGCAAGGTCCGTCCGAGACCTCGCCGACGAACTCACGCGCCGCCAGCTGCGGTCGGTGGCCCTCTTCTCCGAGTGTTCCCCGGCCGAACTGAGCCAAATCGCCGCGTGCAGCGTGGAACGGCGGGCCGCGGTGGGCGAGGAGATCGTCCGTGCGGGTGCCCTCGCCGATCCGGTGACGATCGTCCTGGATGGATACGCCGGGGCCGAGATCCACCAGCACACCGCGATCGTGCTCGGTCCTGGCGCCGTGATCGGTGGCCCCGAGGCACTCGACGGCGCGCTCCAACCGATGACGGTCACCGCGCACACTCCGATGGTCGTGCGGATCATGACCGCGAAGGATTTCTCCGAGATCGTCGCCACGGTGCCCAGCCTGGCGATGGCGTTGATCCGGCAACTCGGCGGGCGGACGCGCACCGTGCTCGATGAGCTCGCGTGCGCAAGGCAGGGGTCCGTCACGCCGTGGACCGGATCGACATCGAGCCCAGTGCAGTCGTCGTCCTCTTCGTCGGGGGTTGACGACTCGGCTCGAGGCTGAGCGGTTCCGGTGTCGGTGGGGCCTCCCCAGCCCCCACTGCACCGGAACCGCCGCGCTGCCCCCTACTTCGGATCGAAGCGGATCGCCCCGTCGAGCCGGATCACCTCGCCGTTGAGGTAGCGGTTGGTCACCAGGTGTTCGGCGAGAGCCGCGAACTCGTCCGGTTCGCCGAACCGACTCGGGAACGGCACCTTGGCTTCCAGCGCCTCCCGCATCTCCGTCGGCGCCAACTCCCATGCGGTGGTCCCCATCGTGCCCGGCGCGATGCAGTTGACCCGTACCCCTGCAGCCGCGAGATCGCGGGCGAGGATGATGGTCATGCCGATGATGCCCGCCTTGGCCGCGCCGTATGCGACCTGTCCGATCTGACCTTCGTAGCCGGCGATCGATGCGGTGGTCACGATCGCACCTCGCTCGTCGTCCGCGCCCGGCTCCTGCCCGGCCATGACCGCGGCGGCGAGTCGCACTGTGTTGAAGGTGCCGACCAGGTTCAGATCGACCGTGTCCTGGAACCGCGCGAGGTCGTGCGGGACGCCGTGGCGATCGACGGTTCGGCCGCCGCCGCGAGCACCGCCCGCGCACGCGACGACGATCCCGAGGGGCCCGGCTTCGGTGGCGATGGCGAGCGCCGCGAGGGTGTCCTCCTCGCTCGTCACGTCGCCGACTGCGGCGCGGGTGCCGCGTCCGAGCGACACCGCGACCTCGTTCGCCTTGGCTGCGTCGCGGTCGAAGACGGTGACGACCGCGCCGCCGGCGCTCAGCCGTTGGGCGGTGGCCAGGCCGAGTCCCGATGCGCCGCCGGTGACCAGAGCGACGGTTCCGTTGACGTCCATGCGTGTCCCTCCAGGGAAGCGAAGTGCGGCATGCTACGAGGCCGGACGAAGGGGGTGACGTGGGGATTGCATCGGAAGCGCGCGACGACGAGGAGCTGCGGGCAGGGATCGAGCGATGGCTCCACGCGCGGCGACTCGTGCCAACCGACGCAACCGTCGAGCCACTCACCCGACCGGCCGCGGGCTTGTCGAGCGACACCTGTTTTGCGCGCGCGGTCGCGGCACCTGGCGCGCCGACCGATTTCGTGATCCGGCTGCCGCCGGCGGGAGACGGACTGTTCCCCGAGTACGACCTGCGCGGTCAGGTCGACCGGCAGAACGAACTGGCGGCGCGTGCGGTCCCGATCGCCGCGCCGGCGCGCTTCGAATCCGACCCGAAGTGGCTCGGCGCGCCGTTCATGGTGATGCCCCGGATCCGCGGGTTCGTGCTGTCGCGTGCCTGGTTGCGGAAAGGACCGATCGCCGAAGCGACACCCGAGTTCCGCCACGAGTTGATGCTCGGGTTCGTCCGTACTCTGGCCGCGCTCCATCGACTTCCCGTCGAGGCGACGGGTGCTGCGACCGCGGCTCCGACCACGGCTCCGACCGGTGCCACGGCGGGCGAATGGTGCTCCACGTGGTCCGACTATCTCGACTGGGCGAGCGGCGATAGGGAGCCACCCGAGTTCATGACCGCGGCCGGGGATTGGTGTCGG
>JBDUBS010000178.1:0-4393 GCA_040003875.1 Acidimicrobiia bacterium
GCCACGATCGGAAGCGGACAAGACAGCCAGGGGTCTGCGTCAACAGGTTCCTATGAGGTCACGCAGCCGGCCGAAGCCATCCGGTGAAGGTGGTCCTGCGAGAACGGTCGACAGTTCACAGCCAAGGACACTGCGGTCAGTCGCACACCAGGGTCAGACCAGAACCGCAGGACCACCACCGGATCATGCTGCAGCACCACCCGGACCGGCCATCGCATCATGGCTGTCGTACCCCCTCGGTAGAGTCGACGTATGAGTGAGGACCTGGCGCGGACGAAGCGGGAGAAGCTTTGGGCGTCGACGATGGCGCCGAGTGGGGACGGTCCGGTGCGGCGCGCGCACGTCGACGCCACCGCCAAGGTCGGGGCGATCGAACCGTTCGCCCGCCTCGAACGGGAGGCGGCGGAGGACGAGATCCTGGCTCCGGGAGCCACCCACGCCCGCGGAGGCGGGCATCGGGGCCGGGAGGAAGCACCCGACGAGTGGCGCACCTGTTTCGAACGCGACCGCGACCGGATCCTGCACGGTACCGACGCATTCCGGCGGCTGGCGGGCAAGACCCAGGTGTTCATCTTCCCGGAGGACCATCAACGCACCCGGCTCACCCACGCCCTCGAGGTCGCGCAGGTCGCCACCGGGATCGCTCGCGCGTGCCGGCTCAACGTCGCGCTCGCCGAGGCCATTGCACTCGGCCACGACTGCGGTCACGGCCCGTTCGGGCACGCGAGTGAGGATGCGTTCTCGTCGTACATCGCCGGCGGGTACGACCACGCGGTCTGGGGTGCCGATGTCGTCCTCGCCCCGCTGAACCTGTGTGAGGAGACCCTCGACGGCATCCGCAATCATTCGTGGTCACGGCCGGCGCCCAGCACGCCCGAAGGCGAGGTCGTCGCCTGGGCCGATCGGATCGCGTACGTGTGCCACGACTTCGAGGACGCGGCGCGAGCGGGGATCGTGTCGCCGGCGATGTTGCCGGAGGTCGTGCGTGAACGCTGCGGTGACCGGCGGAGCCGCCAGCTGGACGCGTTCATCTCGGGGGTGATCGGCGCCACCATCGACCACGGGGAAGTGGGGCTCGACGGTTCACTCGCGGAGGCGCTCGCGGTGTTCCGGGCCTTCAACTACGAGCAGATCTACATGCGGCCGGCCTCGATCGCGCAGGGCGACGTGGTGGTGCGGGTGCTCCGCGCGCTCGTGGAGTTCTTCGCCGACCGTCCCAACGCGTTGCCGGTGCGCGACATCGAGGGCGCCGGCCACCCGGCGGCCGGCGCGACCGCCGGGTCGCCTCAGGCGCTGCGGGAAGCCGTCACCTACGTGGCCGGGATGACCGACCGCTTCGCGTTCTCCCAGGCCCGAGTGCATCTCGGCTGGGATCCGAGCGGCCTGCCCGCCGGTCTCGACATCGGCCGATGAACCCGTACGGCGCGCTTCCACGGCACGCCGTACCCTGACCGGGTGGGCATTCTCGACGAGGACATCGCGCGGGTTCGGGAAGCCACCGACATCGTCGCCCTGATCGGCGAGCACGTCGCGCTGAAGCGGGCCGGGAACCGGTTTTCGGGACTGTGCCCGTTCCACGGCGAGAAGACCCCGAGCTTCTCGGTCAACCCGCAGCTCGGCTTCTACTACTGCTTCGGGTGCCAGGAGAGTGGCGACGCGATCACGTTCGTCCGCAAGATGGAGAACCTCGACTTTGCCGATGCGGTCGAGCGTCTCGCCGCGCGGGCCGGGATCCAACTGCGGTACGACTCGGCGAGTGCCACCAGCGACCGGCGCAAACGGGATCGGCTGACCGAGACCGTCGCCGCGGCGGTGGACTTCTACCACGGCCTCCTGCTCGGCGACGCGTCCGGTGGTCACGCACGGGGCTATCTCCGCAGTCGCGGTTTCGATGGTGACGCGGCGCGCCAGTTCAGTCTCGGCTGGGCGCCGGATTCCTTCGACGGTCTCGTCCGCCACCTCTATACGAAGAAGTTCAGTCGGGACGACATCGTGGGTGCCGGACTCGCGTTCGTGAATCGCGCGCAGAAGGCGCAGGATTTCTTCCGGGGTCGGCTCCTCTTCCCGGTGTTCGACCGCGCGGGTCATCCCGTCGGATTCGGGGGCCGGACCCTCACGGACGACGGGCCGAAGTACAAGAACACGGCGGAGACCGCGCTGTATCACAAGAGCCGGTTGCTCTACGGCCTGAACTGGGCCAAGGCCGAGATCGGTGCGCGCGACGAGGTCGTGATCTGCGAGGGGTACACCGACGTCATGGGCTTCGCACTGGCCGGCGTGCCCAACTCGGTCGCCACGTGCGGTACCGCGCTGGCCGACGAACACGTGCAGATCCTCAAGAGCTTCACCCGCCACGTGGTGCTCGCCTACGACGCCGATGCCGCGGGCCAGAACGCGGCGGAGAAGTGGTACCAGTGGGAGCAACGTTTCGACATCGAGGTGAAGGTCGCGGCGCTCCCCGCCGGCCAGGACCCGGGGGAGTTGTGGCAACGCGATCCCGCCGCGCTGCCCAAAGCAGTGGAGGGCGCTTCGCGCTTCGCCCAGTTCAAGGTGGACCGGGTGCTCGCCGCCGCGGATCTGCACTCGCCCGAAGGCCGCGCCCGGGCCGTGGAACTCGTCGCGCCGGTACTCCGGGAGATCCCGAGTGAACTCGTCCGGGAGCAGTACATCCAGACGGTGGCCGGCACCACCGGCATCGATCACGCGATGGTGAAGCAGGTGGTCGCTCGCCGCGGGCCTCGCCCGGCGCCCGAACCGGAGTTCGACGGCACCGCCCGACGCGCACCCCTCGTGGTCGACCGGCGCGAGGAGGACGTACTGCGCTGGGCGATCCATCAGCCGACGCTGGTGGTCGACTGGCTCGATGCTTCGCTCTTTGCCGATCCGATCGCGCGCGAGGCGTTCGAACACCTGTGGTCGGCCGACGAACTGCACGAGGCGATCGAGGGTGCCGAGGGCCCGGCCCGGGCACTGCTGGAGCGTCTGGCCGTCGAGGAACCGATGGACGACGACGAGCCCGAGACCGTGCGCGCTCGGCTGGTGGTGAACATTGTGGGACCCGCGGCCGAACGTTTACGTCGTCGGCTGCTGATGGATGGTGACGAACGGGCGATGGAGTTGGCCCAGCTGGTCGATCAGATGCGCGGCAATGCGCATGCCGGGTGGGCCGGCGGCGAAGGGGCAGCGATGCAGTTGGTACGCTTGATCTCTTCGTGGACGACGAGCTGAACCAACCCTCACCCGTGGCGGACGGGACGGTCGATTCGGTTCCGGAGGCGGCTTTCGTGCCGTCGCCGGAATCGACGGCTTCTCCGACGCCCGTAGCACCGGACATCGGCGATCTCGTCGCGCGCGAGCGCGACCGCGGGTTCGTCACGACGGGCGAGATCTTCGCTGCGCTCCCGGACCTCGAACCCGACACCGCGGAACTGGCTGCGATCTACACGAGCCTCGAGGCCAGCGGAGTCCAGGTCGTCGACGAGATCATCGAGGAACTCCAGCTCGAGGACGAGCGTCGCTCGGGTCGTTCGGATGGCGACGACCCCGGACGGGTGATCGAACCGATCACTCCGCCGCCGGCCCCGCCCGAACCCGTGATCGAACCGGTGAGTCAGGAGCGTCCGCCGCGCCCGGCGCGTCCCCGTCACACCCGTGCGTTGGCGGAGGGTGCGAGCTTCGACCCGGTGCGCATGTACCTCAAGGAGATCGGCAAGGTCCCGCTGCTCACGGGGGCACAGGAAGTGAGCATGGCCAAACGGTTCGAGGCCGGACTCGACGCCGTGGACCAGATCGAGGCGGCGACCGACCTGTCACCCGAGCGACGGGCGAGCCTCCGGGCGGTGGTGCGCGACGGCGAGTTGGCCAAGAGCCAACTGATCGAAGCCAACCTGCGCCTCGTCGTGTCGATCGCCAAGCGGTACGTCGGTCGCGGGATGGCGCTGCTCGACCTGGTGCAGGAAGGGAATCTCGGCCTCATCCGAGCGGTCGAGAAGTTCGACTACACCAAGGGATTCAAGTTCTCCACCTACGCCACGTGGTGGATCCGTCAGGCGATCACCCGCTCCATCGCCGACCAGGCCCGTACCATCCGGATCCCGGTGCACATGGTCGAGACCATGAACAAGGTCACGCGTATCTCGCGCCAGATGCTCCAGGAACTCGGCCGGGAACCGACCGTCGACGAGATCGCGGCCAAGGTCGAACTCACTCCGGACCGAGTGCGTGAGATCCAACGGTTGGGTCAGGAACCGGTGTCGCTGGAGACGCCGGTCGGCGAGGAGGACGATTCCTCGCTCGGCGATTTCGTGGAGGACCCGAACGCCACCGCGCCCGCAACCGCGGCGGCGCGTGCGTTGCTCACCGAGGCGATCGAAGAAGCGCTCGAGGAACTCAA
>JBDUBS010000495.1:0-4351 GCA_040003875.1 Acidimicrobiia bacterium
GTCTCGACTGCCTCTCGCGCAGCCTCAGGGGTCAGGTCACTCATCTCGCCGATCGTGGCGGACACGTCCGGGTTGCCGGTCTCGGTGCGAATCTCGGCGGCGACGCGTTCGGTCTTGTCGCGGTTCCGGCCGAGCACGATCACCGTTGCTCGGTCGTGGGCCATCTGTACCGCAGCGGCTCGCCCCAGCCCCGAGGTCGCACCGGTGATCGCGACCACCCGGCCTGAGAGGTCGTACGAGTCGAGGCTCCGCCAGCTGAACAAGTGGCGCCGGGTACTGAGTCCGATGCGGGTGAAGCTGGGCACGATCAGCGTTTCGAGGGCGGCGTCGATCAGCTCGGGGGCGCTCATCACGGGGCTGCCCCGTCGAGGACACGACGCAGACCGGCGGCGGCTCGGTCACCGATTCGCCCGAACGCGAGTCCGAGCAGGGGGTTCGCGAGCCGGAGCGGCCCCTTCAACGAGAGGTCGGCGTCGTAGGTCACCACGCAGCCCTCGCCGTCGTCGACGAACGTCATGACGTCGACCGAGAGCAGGGTGGCGGTTTCCGCTCGGACCTCGATTCGCCGCGGCGGGTCGACCGCGACCGTTTCGTAACGCAACGTGAGGTCTCGGCCGGCGCTGCGGACCGTGACGTCATACGCGGAACCCAGGCCCGGTCCCGTTCCCGCGACCTGGGTGGATCGCTTGACTCCCGGGTCCCAGTCGGCGAAGTGCTCCAGATCGCTCAGGTATTCGAAGGCCCGGGCAGCGGACCACGGGGTTCGAACCGACGTGGTGTAGTGCGGCATGTTGTCAGCCTTTCGCGGCGAGGGTACTGGCGAAGATCTGCCAAGCGAGGAGGGACTTCGCGACGAGGCTGAGGACGATGTAGGTGCGTTCGCCCAGCAGGTAGTTGGCCCACTTGCCCTTCGCTCGGTACTGCTTCCACTGTACGAGTGCGAAACAGTTGAACAACACGAAGAGCGACACGACGATGCCGTAGACGAAGCCGGGGATGACGTTTCCGGAAGGATCGTTCGGAGCAATGAGCTTCAGGACGACGATAAGCCATGGAACGACACCGGCGATGCAGCCGAAGGCGAATGGAAGGACGTCGCCGTCACCGGGAGTCGTGTACTTCTCCTGGAGCCAGCCGAACAGGATCATCGAGACGTTCACACCGAAGATGGCCATGAGCGCAGCAATCTCGCTGATGCCGTTCAGCTGGGCGATCAGGATGATCATGATCGACGAACTCAGCGAGTACTCGACCCAGCGAAAGATGTTGCGGCCGGCCATCAGCGATGCCGCGTAGCGCGGGAAGAACTTGGGCGACGCGACGATGAAGTGGAACGCGGCCGACAGCCCGAAGAACGCCGCGATCGCGAAGGCGATCCGAAGGTTGAACAACAGCGCCGGGGCCGTGAAACCCTTGCCGGGTCCCTCGAGGGAGTAGGTCGACGTGACGGGCAGGGAGAAGCTGTTCGCCAGCGCCAGCACTGCAGTCAGTGACGCCGCGTGGAGGAAACCGGCGATCAGGTTGAGGCGTCGAAGCGGGCGGATGTCGGCTTCGGTGATATTCGTCACGGTGCTCATGGGATCCTCTCTGTCATGTGTGGGCCACTCGCTCGAACTCGCCGCGTCGAGCCTGCGCGATACGTCTCGACCACCAAGGTGCGCCCCGCCGACGAGTCGTCAGGAGGATGACCCGACCTACTGGTGGCCAAGGCCGAAGTCAGATACGTCGCCAGTCAGGCGCTCAGTGCCGAGGCCGGAGAGTTTCAGGAAACACGCAAAAATCTTGGCCCGCAAGTTCCACGAGGCCGGAGTCGCGATCAGTCCTCGGCGATGGAGCGCTGACCACCTTCGCTGGACTCGCTCGTAGGCGAGTGCGGCCGAACTTGCACACCAGTTCGCGCCGCTCGGTTTGGAACACACAGGCCCTCAAGTGGGTGCAGACGAATGGCGGGTCTACGTCATCGCCTCTTAGCCCGTCGGTGTACCTGCACGCGTCGTCGGGATCTCTTACCTCGTCGGACAGTCCTCACGCGAGGAGGCTTCGGAGCATCCAGGCAGTCTTCTCGTGGATCTGCAGCCGCTGAGTGAGAAGGTCGGCGGTCGGTTCGTCATGCGCGCCCTCGACGGCCGGAAAGATCGATCGCGCCGTGCGACAGACTGTTTCCTGGCCGCTGACGAGGCGGCGAATCATCTCTATGGCATCGGGCTGGTCGTGGTCCTCGGAAACTGAGGACAACGCGGTGAACTCGTGATAACTCGCCGGCGCGAGCGTGCCCAGGGCGCGGATGCGCTCAGCGATGAGGTCGACCGCGAGCGCAAGTTCGTTGTACTGCGTCTCGAACATGAGGTGCAGGGTTTGGAACATCGGCCCCGTGACGTTCCAGTGGTAGTTGTGGGTCTTCAGGTAGAGGGTGTAGGTGTCGGCCAAGAGGCGGGAGAGGCCGTCGGTGATCGCCTGGCGGTTGGTCGGATCGATGCCGATGTCGATGTCGATGATCTGTTCGCTCATGAGGTTGTTCCCTTCAGGGTGCCGAAGACAAGGCCGGTGGCGTTTCGCGGCTGAGGCCTCGTGCTGATTGCTACCGGCTAGGTCGTGGCCGTTGGGACACAGGGGTGTTCTGCATCCCAGTTCCTCGTTGCCGCCTCGTCGCGAACTTGCAGTTCACGGAAGACCGCAAGCCCGTAGAGGAACACCGCAGTCGCGACCGCGAAGAAGATCACGGTGCCGATAGCAAAGAGAGCGATCTGGCTCATCGTGGGCTCCGTTCCCCGGCGAGCAGGAGCGCGCCAAGGGACTGAATCGACGGCACCCAGATGCCAACGAAGATGCCCGCGCTCTTGTCGTCGGCGATGAAGTAGAGGTACACCGAGAGCAGGAACGAAGCGAACGCCGCCCCGAGCAAGACGAGCTTGATCATGCCGGTCGGTCTGGTCTTCGGATGGGTTGAGAGTGCTTGCATTGGAGTCTCCTTGTCATGGGACACGGTCGGTGCCCTACTGAACATGTTTTAGCACTAAAGTCACGGGAATGCAAGACACCCCGTACGATCCGCCGCCAATGCCCGACGATGATGATGAGATTCTCAGCCTCCGCGCCGCCGCTGAACAGCTTGGCGTCCACTACATGACCGCGTACCGGTACGTGAGGCTCGGGACGCTGCCCGCCAAGAAGGTGCGCGGCGTCTGGCAGGTTCGCATGGGTGACCTCCGAGCGGTCGCGAGCCGTGAGAGGCCTCGGCCCGGACCGGGAGGACTCCGATGGGGCCCCTACCGAACTCAGCTGAGGGAACGACTCACGTCCGGAGACGAGCCTGGCGCGTGGTCACTGATCGAGCGAGCGCGCGTCTCCGGCGCATCGCCCGAAGAGATCCACCTGGAACTGATCGCGCCAGTACTGCTCGCCATCGGCGATGCATGGAATCTCGGCGAGCTCGACATCGCCGCCGAGCACCGTGCCTCCGGTGTTGCGACCCGACTAATCGGACGCCTCGGCCCCTCCTTTGCGCGGCGTGGCCGTAAACGCGGCACCGTCATCATCGGCGGCGCGGCCGGCGACCACCACTCCATCCCGCTCGCGATTCTCGGCGACATCCTGCGCGGGCGCGGACTCGCCGTGGTCGACCTCGGCGCCAACACCCCGCCCGACTCCTTCGTCCAGTCCGCTCGGGAACACGGAGACGTGATCGCGGTCGCTATCGGCGTCGGCTCCGACGACGCCATCGAATCTGCACGAGACACGGCGCGCCTCCTCCACGCACAACTTCCCGGCATCCACGTGTTCGTCGGCGGACCAGCCGTGACGAGCGAGCGTGTCGCACGCGAACTCGGCGCCGACGAGTACGGCGCGACTGCGGTCGACGTCGCTGATCGTTGCAACGAACTCGCGGCCGGATGACCCGCGTACGTGTGCTCGTCATCGGTCTGGACGATTCGCTCGGACTAGACCAACGCCGACGAGGCCCGTCGAGTTGACCCGCGATCTTGGACACGGGCCCGTCAACGCTGATGAGCCTCACCCGGCGATCGAACCAACACAGGCAGGAGAGCCCTTCGGTCCGTCTTTCAAACCCTGGCTCTGAAGAGGGGCGACTCGGCGAATCGTTGTGATTCCCACAACAAACGGGTGGAGGTAATCGGGCGCCGTTCACACCCGACCAGCGAGATGCTCGAAGTCGTTCCCGGCGTCGTCATCACAGGTGCCCGGTAGGATCGCCCACGTGGACCGCAAGCTCATCACCGCAGCCGACCTGGAGCAGATGACGCCCGCCGAGCGTTCGGCGGCCTTCGAGGCGGGAATCGTTTGGGATCTTGAGGACGCACCCGAGGCACTTGTGACGCGTGCTCGTCAGTGG
>JBDUBS010000214.1:0-4349 GCA_040003875.1 Acidimicrobiia bacterium
GATCGCCGCGCCGATCCGGCGGTCGCGACAACACGAGTTCGAGACGAGTCCATAGATCGCCAGCCCACCGAGTGACATCCCCGCGGCCCCGATGTGGTGGGGATCGATCCGACCCGACCACGGTCCGCCGGGAGTCCGGCTCCGCTCGATCAGCGAGTCGATCACGAAGCTCAGGTCGCGCGCCTGGTCGACGGACTCGGATCGCAACGAGTTCCCGTCGGCATCCTTCTTGGTCGTCGGGAACTTCGGCGCCGCGACCACGTACCCGGCCGCGGCCCACGCGTCGAGCAGCAGCGCGAGCGACCCGGGATCGCCGTCGAGTCCGTGCGCGACCACGATCAGCGGCCGTGCAGTCGTCACCGGTCCCGGGAATCTCATCTGGGTGGGCAGGATCCGACATGCCGTGGCGCGTCGTCCCGGGATGGCAGGCGTCTCGCGACCGTGATCGACGAACACCACCGTGGTGTCGACAATGCCGTTCGATGCGACCGCCGGCGGTGGGACCGGCGTCGCCGGGCACGGTGCGACATGCGCTCGCGCGTCGCCGGAGGCGGTCCCGCACGCGGTACCGAACAGGGCCGCCGTGACGAGGAGAACGAGGGCCGGTCGCGGCTTCATCAGCGTGGGCCCAGAGTACGCAACGGTCTGACCCGATCGCCGGTCGGCCCTTCTCTAACCTGCCGGTATCGAACCCGCCTCGGGCAGCAGGCCCCGTACCCGAAGTCTGATTGCCGGTGCCCTGTTGGCGGCGCTCCTCTCGAGCGTCGCGGTCGGCCTGCTGACGCACCTGTGGAACCAGCCACTCCACGTGCCGTTCCAGTACGCGCATCTGCAGGGCGACGACGAGGAGGACGCCACCCTCGACCTCATGCTCATCAAGAACGTGCACGAGCAGGGCTGGTTCTCCACCAACCCGAAGCTCAACGCCCCGTTCGCGCAGCACTGGGCGGAGTGGCCGATGGGTGGCGACCTCTTGGCCTACACGATCAAGAAGGGCATCGTCGACGTCACCGACGACGTCCCCCTGACCTTCAACCTCTTTTGGCTCCTCACGTTCCCGCTCACCGCGCTCGCCGCCTTCCCGGTGCTGCGCAAGTTGCGCGTTTCGTGGTCGGCCGCCGTCGTGGGGGCGACGCTGTTCTCGCTCGCGCCATACCACTTCCGCAACGGCGCCGGTCATGAGAACCTCGCGTTCTACGTGGGCATCCCGATCGTGGTCCTGCTCTGCTTACGCGTGCTCGGTCCCGACGGCGACCTCCCCGGGCCGGCCGCCTTCCGTCGTCGCGCCACCTGGTGGCGCGTGCGCTGGATGTTGCTCGGGACCGTGCTGATCGCGGTCACCGGGATCTACTACCTCGCGTTCCTCCTCACGCTGCTCGCGATCTGTGCCGTGATCACCGTGCTCGCGGGGCGCGGTTTCGGCCGGCTCGTCGTGGCCGGGGTCTTCGCCGTCACCGGCCTCGCCGCGTCGACGCTCGCGAACCTCCCGACGCTGCTGTACCGCGCGCAACACGCGACCAACCTGCTCGGGGTCCCCGACCGACGGCTCGGCGTCTCGGAGGACTATCCGTTGCGAATCGTCGAGCTGCTGAGTCCCGTGACCGCACATCGATTTCCGCCGTTCGCCTGGCTGGCCGATCACCTGTACGCACCGAACCAGCAAGGAATGGGCACCGCGATGCTCGGCCTCGCCGCGGGCATCGGGTTCGTCGTCGCCCTGCTCACCATGGTCCGCCATGTCGTGAAACGCGGACACCGCCGCGGGTGGAATTTCGAGGCCCGGATCGGCGTCCTGGTCCTCGTGATCCTCGTCGTCGGTATGGGTGGTGGAATCAGCCGCGCCCTCGAACTCGTCGGCCTGAGCGGCGTGCGAGCGTGGACTCGGATCGCGATCGTCATCGCGTTCGCCGGGATCGTGGTTTTCGGTCGGTTGCTCGATCGGTGGCGCGTGCGGCTCGTCCGGCCCGGCACCACCGGCCGCCGGGCGGCGTGGGTGACTGTGTGTGCGGTCGTCCTCGTCGTCGGGACGCTGGACCAGGCGTCACCGGCACTGATGCCCAACCCGGCCGCGCGCGCCGACCTCTGGTACCGGAACCAGCGGTTCGTCAGCGGGCTCGAACATCGCCTTCCCGCGGACGCCATGGTGTTCCAACTTCCCGTGACCGACTTCCCCGAGCACGGCGCGATCGCGTCGATGTCGGCTCACGACGAGATCAAGACCGGCTACCTCCACTCGCGCACATTGCGTTGGAGTTCGGGCGGGATACGCGGACGGAGCGGCGAGTGGCAGTGGCCGGCAGCAAATCGGTCGACGAACTCGCTGGTGCGCGGACTCGCGGCGCTCGGGTTCTCGGCCATCACCCTGGATCGGGACGGTTATCCCAAACGCCAGGCCCCGGTCCGGATCCACCACCTCACTGCGCGGTTGGGCCCGCCGATCGCCGACGATCACCACGGCCTCCTGGCCTGGGATATCGACCACGCGCGTAGCGCGTTGCTTGCCGGGATCACCGCCGAACAGCGCCACCGGATCGCCCGCAGACTGCTCGACGCGCCGCAGGTGTTCCTGGCGAGCGACGTCGACCCGATCCGTAACCGCGGTGAGGCGCAGCCCATCTGCGCCCACGCCACCGCGCTCATCGTGAACCCCTCGCACCACCCCGTGAGCGCGAACACCCGCATCGAGTTCGTCCCCAAGCCCAACGTGAAGCCGATCGGATGGGCGCGTCTACGGGGTCGACACCTCACCATCCCCATGACCGGAGCGCGGCTCGTCCGCCTTCGACTGCGTCCGGGGATCAACCGATTGGAGCTGCACGTGGACACCCCCCACACCCGCTGCGCCTCGGCCCCGACCGCGGAGTTGAGCCGGGTCACGGTGTCGTTGCCCACGAACCGCTGAGCGCGGCCAGGCGACCGTCGGCGCGGCTCAGCCGTGGCAGTGCTTGGTCTTGCGCCCGCTGCCGCAGGGACACTCGTCGTTGCGGCCCGCCGCCGCGAACAGGCGCATGACCTCCCCCGCGTGACCGCCCCGACGCAGCGCCTCGGTCATCAACCGCATGACGCCGTCGATGTGGGTGAAGAAGTCGAGGTATCCCGCGCACAGGTGGTTGAGCCCGGCCTCGCCGTCGGGGGTGCGGGCGACCCGATTCTTGGGGCACTCGCCCCGGCACGCGAACAGGACCGGACACTCGCGGCACTGGCGCGGCAACGATTCGCGCTTCGCGGACCCGAAGTCGCGTTGGGCGGCGGACGCCATCAACTCGACCATGTGCGTTTCGGTGATGTTGCCCAGGAGGTGCTGGGGGTCGACGAAATGGTCGCAGGAATACAGGTCACCGTTGTGTTCGAGCGCGACCGCGTTGCCGCAGGTCTCGGAGAAGATGCACAGCGCGGGCGCCGCGCCGTACCAGGATGCGAGCGCGGCGTCGAACATCTGGACGAACACGTCGCCGACATCGTGACGAAGCCACTCGTCGAAGATCGCGGTCAGGAATCGACCCCACGCCTCGGAATCCACCGACCGATCGGTCAGGAGGTCGCCGCCTTCGTCCACCCGTTCGACGATCGGGATGAACTGCACGAACGTGGCACCGAGATCGTCGCGAAAGTACCGATACACCTCGAGCGGGTACGCCTGGTTGGCCGCGTGCACGGTGCACAGCACGTTCCACTCGACACCCGCACTCGTGAGGAGGTCGAGCCCCGCACGGACGCGCCCGAACGTGGCCCGGCCCTGCTTGTCGACGCGGTAGACGTCGTGGAGGTGCTCGGGACCGTCGATGCTGATCCCGACGAGGAACCGCTTCTCGCGCAGGAACTCGCACCACGCCTCGGTGAGGAGGGTGCCGTTGGTCTGAATGGTGTGGTGCAGGGTCCGGCCCGGTCCCGCGTATTCCTCGGCGTACGCGACGGCCCGCCGGAAGAAGTCGAGCCCCATCAGTGTGGGTTCGCCGCCCTGCCACGCAATCGTGATCTCGGGCGCGAGTTGGGACTCGATCACCTGCCGGATGTAGGTGCGCGTCACGGCGTCCGTCATACGGAACCG
Source organism: Acidimicrobiia bacterium (assembly GCA_040003875.1). Lineage (GTDB taxonomy): Bacteria > Actinomycetota > Acidimicrobiia > IMCC26256 > JAENVU01 > JAENVU01. The sequence continues at coordinate 4,049 of JBDUBS010000214.1, forward strand.
GGCGCCCGGGTAGAGCGCTTCCTTTTCGAGGAAGAAGCAGTAGGTGCAGTCGAGGTTGCAGATGGGTCCGGTGGGCTTGGCGAGCACGTGGAAGGAAGGCGGCGCGGTCGGTGGCCGGTCCACCGGAAGCACCGGTGTCGTGGCCCCGTGCCCGGCGCGTCCGAGTTCGATCGGGATGTCCACCATGCCCGGCGGACTCTACGCGTCGGTGCCCTCGCGTTCGGCGGCGCGCCGTCGCCTCACGTCGGCCGGGAACCGGGCCTCGCCCTCCGGCGGGCCTGCGGCGAACGTGAAGATCATC